>NZ_JBSQIC010000030.1:0-40986 GCF_055108615.1 Tangfeifania sp.
TGTATAACAATATTTTAATATTTCTTTTGTTTAACCCTTTTGGCCGGTAACTCGTAAATGGTATAAATTGAAATTCAAAAAAACCATTGTTATGAATAATTCGGTTCGGCTTTTAATCCTGATGGTATTTACCATTTTTATACTCAGCGGATGCACAAAAGATGATGACACAGTAAAGGTTGGATTCCTAATTCATGCCCTCGATAAAGAGCGGTGGGAAAACGACCGGGACTACTTTATTGAAAAAGTACAGGAGTTGGGAGGAACTGTTGAAGTTCGTATTGCAGATAATGATGCAGAAAAACAACTTGCTCAGGCAAACGAGCTCCTTGCCAACGGAATAGATGTTTTGGTGGTTGTACCAGTTGACCAGTTTGCAGCGGCTGAAATTGTTCAAAATGCACATGAGAAAAATGTGAGTGTAATTTCGTATGACCGATTGATAAAAAATTGCCGGCTCGATTATTATGTGTCAACCGACAATGTTGAAATTGGCAGATTGCAGGCGGAGTACTTAACAACAATGAGGCCTACCGGGAAATATGCCCTTATTGGCGGTGCAATTACCGATAATAACAGTCAGTTTTTGTACCTGGGCCAGATGAATGTTTTGCAACCGCTGGTTGAAAAAGGAGATATTGAGATCATCTATAATGAATTTACCGAGGCCTGGGAAGAAGAAGAAGGCTACAACCATGCGAAAAAATTGTTGCAAACTACCGAAGATATTGATGCTATTATTGCCGGGAACGACGCAATAGCTTATGGAGTTACACGTGCTTTGACAGAAGCGGGAATAGAGGGGGAAGTTTTGGTTGCCGGAATGGACGCTGACTTGAGAAATTTACAGCAAATTGTGGCTGGCCATCAAACATGTACGGTTTATAAACCATACGAAAAACTGGCTGCTACTGCTGCCGAACTTGCTATGACACTTGGCAGAGATGAAGAATGTGAACGCACGTTCCAAACAGTTAGCAATGGACAACGCCTTGTCCCGGCAGTGTTGCACGAAGCAATGATGGTTAATAAAGATAACCTGAAACTGACCGTTATTTCTGAAGGTTATCAAACAGAAGAAGAAATCTACAAATAATCTTCAGATTTGATATTAATTCTGAAGTTGTTTGTTTTAATACTAAAGTAATTTTTTCGTTCTCTGTTCTTGCTAAACAACTCAATTATTTTATGTGCTTTATTTTTGATTAGTCTTCCAAAACCCAATGGCAATGAGAATATAAAAAATGACATAAAATATATTGAAAATAAAAATTGTTTGTATTAAAAATTCAACAGAATTTTCTAATAAAATATTATACAGAATATAAAAGAAGAAATTGGAGGTGTAATAGATTAATATGCCCGAATTAATCCATACTGCCGGTTCATTCGCTAATTTTTTGATATTTGCCTCGGCCATAATCCTGGCAAAAAGCAGTATTGAAAAACCAATCAGAATTAAAGCGCCGATGGCCCCCGAATAGGATGGAAAAGAATAAAAGCTTTGAATCAGTAATGAATTTATAGCTGAGAATATTATAAAAACGTTTGTTATTGCTAAAATAATTTTTTCGTTAATAAATCCCTTAAGCCGATTTGAATAAAAAAGTCCTGCCAGTAAAAAACTAACAGGAATATAAATGTGCCCAATAGGCATAGTATTATCAATTAAATTGAGCCAGCGATGTAATAACCTTGTTAAAAGTTCACTAAAACTTCCAAATGCTACGAAGTAAAAAATATATTTTGTTCCTCGCTGAAATTTCCGGAAGGAAAAAATTCCAATAACAAGAGGAAGAAAAATAAAAAACCACTGGTATTTATTCAGTATCTCCATCAGAATTGAAAATACTTGATGTGTCACAAATTGGCGGGCATAAATCACTGAAATTGAAAACAGTAGCAATATCATCTGTGCTTCGCTCATCTTTGATATCAGAATAAATCATGGTATGCATGGTTTTCGATATTCCAAATCCTATTTGAGCTTCTTCTTTACCCTGAACTTCAAAAATGTCGAGCAATTCATATTTAGTCATCAGGAAAGCATTCGGGTAAATGTATTTTCTGAAAACAGCCAGTTCATTATCGCTGTCAAGTTCTCCCATCCTCCATTTTCTGTAACGACGAATGTTATCAAGTACTTCTTTTGATTTTGAGTGGTCCTGATTTACTCTTTCAAGCTTAAAAACCGGATTTTCATAATCTCTGTAAACATCACCACTGCCCAGCAGGAATGCGGAAACAGCATAGGCACACAGCACATATTTCCCGTCCTTTTGTTCGGGTTCGAGCCCAAGATAAATTCTAACTCTGTTATTGTTTTCACCAGTGAGTTTCAGGTAGGTTTCTTTTTGAAAAATTACAGGAGGAACAATTAAGTTGAAAGTTAATTTTTTTTCTTCCTCCAAATTCAATTTCCAGACTTTGGCTTCGGTGGGAGGTATTTGGTCTCTTTTTAAATTAGAACTCATTAGCTGTATTGTTTGGTTTTTTAAAAGTAATGAAAAAAGTTATTCTTCGGTTAATATATTTCAAATTTTAATTGAACCTTTCGCGCAATTTAACAAAGCTAAAATACTCATTTCATTTTTGGCAGGAAACAAAAATAAGCTGCCCTGTGACAGCTTTTTATAATTTAACAAACAGTAGAAACTTAATCAAAATAACGGAAATCGTCCCGGTACCAGTAACCATCGTTATAATAATTGTAATTAGCGTAATAATTTTTGTTCAATCTGTAAACTTTGCGTTTATTTCCCGGATTTGCACGTACCCTGGCTTTTTTGGTGTTTGCTCTCGCTGAAGTGCTTCTTCTTACAGAGCTACTGTTAAAAAGTTTTATTATTTGCATAATTCTCTCTAATTTTGCGCACTGAAAAAGAATACATGGGAAGAATTTTAGCAATTGACTACGGGAAAAAACGAGTTGGACTGGCTGTTACCGATCCGTCTCAAATAATCGCCAATAAACTAACCACGGTGGCAACCGCCGAACTGTGGGATTTTTTGCAGAATTATTTCAGCAAAGAAAATGTTGACGAAGTGATAATTGGTTATCCACGTCAATTGAACAACCAACCTTCTGAAGCTGTTACTTACATCAATCCTTTCATAAAAAAATTTAAGCGGGAATATCCTGAAATGAACCTCGAATTGATGGATGAAAGGTTTACATCCAAAATGGCTTTTCAAACAATGATTGATGGAGGTGTAAGCAAAAAAGGAAGGAGAAACAAAGCAATGGTAGATGCTATTAGCGCTACCATAATTTTACAGAATTACATGGAGCAAAAAAGGAATTCCTTTTAAATAGTAACAAAAAAATAAAACCGGCCCGCCTGACCAGCTTAGTCGGGCAGGTTCCATATCATACTTTGAAAATTAACAATTTTATTCAGATGAAATATCCGGTTACAGTATATGGCGACCCTTTACTCAGGAAAAAAGCAAAGCCAATTGAAAAGAAAACAGAAGAGCTTGAAGAAATAATTGAAAATATGTGGGAAACCATGTATTATTCTGATGGAGTTGGGCTTGCCGCTCCACAGGTAGGTAAATCAATTCGCATGTTTTTGGTTGATGCTTCGGCAGGAGCCGACGAAGAACCGGAACTGAAAGATTTTAAAAAAGTATTTATCAATCCTGAAATTATTGAAACGGCGGGCGAAGAATGGATAATGAACGAAGGTTGCTTAAGCCTTCCGGAAATAAGGGAAGACGTAAAAAGACCCGATGTGGTGAGAATTAAATATTTGGATGAAAATTTTGAACCTCACGAACAAGAATTTAGCGGCTTTGCCGGCAGGGTAATTCAGCATGAATACGATCACTTAGAAGGAGTACTGTTTATTGATTATTTATCACCGTTGCGAAAACGGCTTTTAAAAAGCAAACTGCGTAATATTGCGATTGGAAAAGTTACCCCTCATTACCGGATAAATGTTCCTGTCCGGTAAAATAATTTGAACTTTTTCAATTTTTTTCGTAATTTAACTTCCCTTACAACACCACAAAAATTGGAAAGAACAATTCAGAAAATACCCTTTTTACGAATTGCGGTTGCTTTTGCAGTTGGAATAGTTGCTCATTCTTATGTAAACATCGGATTCACTTTTGTTTTTCTGATTTCGTTGCTGGCATTCCTGGCAATTGTTTTGGGCCAGAAATTTTATAGCTACCGCATTGCTCCTTATTGGGGAGTAACGGTACATTTGGTATTTGTAATTTTGGGAGTTCTCGTGGCAATACAGTACAACCAAAAACCAACAATGCCTGCTGAAGGTATTTTTATAGCCACAATTTTTGAAATTCCTCAGGAAAAACCCAACTCGTACCAAACGGTTTTACATGTTGAAGAAGTTGAAGTGAATGATTCAGTTTTTCAAACTGATGAAAAAATAATGACCTGGTTTGAAAAAGGCGAAAACGCGAAGCAGTTAATTCCAGGCGAGCAAATCATTTTCAAGGGAAAACCGCAAGTGGTTTCCAACAATAATAATCCTTTTGAGTTTGATTATAAACAATATCTGGCAAGAAAGAGGATTTACAGGCAACTTTACCTGCCAGCTGAAAATTGGCAGAAAGTAAACAGTGAATCGTCATTTTCTTTACCGGTTTTTGCCGAACGCATTCGCATGCAACTCCTTCAAATTTATAAAGAGCAGGAGTTGGGCGAAAATGAGCTTCAAATTTTATCGGCACTTACTTTGGGCTACAAACGCGGCCTCGACCCTGAAACCAAAAGAGTTTTTGCATCTGCCGGAGCCATGCATGTTCTGGCTGTTTCGGGCTTGCATGTGGGCATTGTATTTTTGGTTTTGAATTTATTGTTGGGCTTTTTACGCCGGCAAAAAGCTGGCCGGATAATATTTGTATTATTGGTTATTTGCGTTTTGTGGTTTTTTGCTTTTCTTACAGGACTATCACCTTCGGTTACCCGGGCGGCAACAATGTTCTCGTTTGTTGTAATTGGAACCAACATTCGGCGCCAGGTTAACATTTACAACTCGCTGGCTGCCTCAGCTTTTTTGCTGTTGCTTTTTAACCCTAATAATTTGTTCGAGGTAGGATTCCAACTCTCATACGCTGCAGTTTTTGGTATTGTTTTTTTGCAACCCCGGCTCGAAAAGCTCGTCTCGTTCAAATATAAAATCATCCGGTACGCGTGGGCGCTTCTAACCGTTTCGGTAGCTGCCCAAATTGCAACGTTCCCTTTGGCGGTGTACTATTTCAATCAGTTTCCAACCTATTTCTGGATTTCAAATTTATTTGTGATCCCTGCAGTAACCCTGTTAATTCCATTGGGAATAGCCATTTTGGTGTTGCATGGAATACCGGTTATCTCTCTGGTTATTTCTGAAACAATAAATTTAGTTATTGGGGTGGTTTACAGCTTGCTTCGGTTTATCGAAAATTTACCTTCCTCAATTATTGAATTCACTTTTTTGCCTCTTGAACTGGTATTTGTTACCGGGTTTCTTTTGTCTGCTTTTGTGTTTATTGAAACAAAACGAAAGTTGTTTTTTAAGCTGGCCCTTGTTAATGTTGTTCTGGTATTGTTTTCGGTGTTTATTTTCAAAATCAATAATTTATCACGCAACGAATTAATTGTTTATAATCAGCCGGATAATACGATTATTCACCTGCTTTCAGGCCCAAAAAATTATGTGATTTCTGAAAAAGAACTTGAAGAGAATGGATTTTCTATGGGTATGATCAAAAATCTGGTTTACAGAAATCGGCTTCGTTCTCCGGTCTTTTTAACACAACATCAAATTTTTGAAGATGAACACCTCATGCTGAAAGACAATTTTATCTGTTTCGGAGGGCGGGTTTTCCAGATTGCTGCAACTAATAACGAAAAATTACCTCGTGAACTAACACCTGATATTGTAATTGGTCCAGTAACCAGGCCGGCTGTTAATCAAAAAATACCATACAATTCATTATTGGTTTCCACCGCCCGGTTTTTTCCCCCGGAGAAATTCGAAAGCTTTAAGGTTTATTCTGTCAGGAAAAACGGTGCTTACAGGGAAAAGTGGTAAATTTGCACCGGTTCATACATTAAATGAATTTTTTTTGTACTGAAAAAACAGAAAGATTACTGGTAGTTCATTTTGTATTCTTTTAATTTGTACCCTAATTTGAAATAAAGAAAGGCTAAAATGAAAGTTGTAATTGCTGGTGCCGGAGAAGTTGGAAATCATTTGGCTCGAATGCTGAGCAGTGAAGAACATGATATTGTTTTAATGGACGATTCGGTGGAAAAGCTTTCCATTGTTAGCAACGATGTTGATTTAATGACCGTTACCGGTTCGGCACATTCTTTTCATGATCTGAAAAACACCGGAATTGAAAAAGCAGACCTTTTTATTGCAGTAACTCCGTTTGAAGAAAGGAACGTCCTGGCCTGTTCAATGGCTTCATATCTTGGCGTCGGGCGCACAATCGCACGCATTAACAATTCGGAATACCTTATGGGCAGGTACCGTTCGAAGCTAAATAACCTGGGAATCAATGAACTGATTTATCCCGAGAGTCTGGCTGCCAAAGAAATTGTGGCTTCGGTAAAACAAACCGGCACCCGGCAGTTAATTGAATTTTCAAATGGCAAATTATTGTTGCTGGGAGTTAAAGTCAGGCAGGATGCGCCAATTTTAAACAAAACATTCGAGGAGCTCGCACAGGAAAATGAACATATTTTGGTGGTAGCTATTAATCGCGAAAATGAAACCATTATACCAAGTGGAACCGATTTTATAAAAGACGGCGATATTGTATTCTTTATAACTACCCGCGATGAACAGAAACGGATTTTTGACCTGACGGCCAAAAAAACATTCGAGGTAAAAAATATACTATTTCTCGGCGGTAGCCGCATTGCTCAAAAAGCCATCGAAAAACTGGGCGACCAGTACAGGATTAAAGTGGTAGAAGAAAACCACGAAAAGAGCCAGCAGGTTGCTGAAAAATATGCCAATGCTTTGGTAATAAATGGCGATTGTAGAGACCTGAAACTCCTTAAAGATGAAGGCCTTGAAAAAATGGATGCAGTGGTAGCCACCACCGGGAATTCAGAAACAAATATTTTGAGCTGCCACCTTGCCAAATCCCTCGGCGTTCGGCGTACGATTGCCGAAGTTGAAAACCTGGCTTTTATGGGGCTTGCCGAAAACATGAACATCGGAAGCATTGTAAATAAAAAACTGATTGCAGCCAGCTATATTTATCGTTTTACGCTTAATGCAGCTATTTCGAAAGTAAAATGCCTGACAGCTTCCGATGCCGAAGTTTTTGAATTTATTGCCAAACCTGGCGCGAGAATCACTCAGAAACTGGTGAAAGACCTTGGTTTCCCCGAGGAAGCAAAAATTGGAGGTATCATCAGGGGAGATGATGCTTTTATTGTGCATGGCGATTCGCAGGTTAAAGAAGCCGATAAAGTAGTTGTTTTTACACTTCCTTCAGGTATTAAAAAATTGGAGAAATTTTTTAAGTAAATTCACCGGAAAGTCTAAACTAAATGAACTTTAAAATCATTTTTCGGTTGCTTGGTTTTTTGCTTCTAGTGGAAGGGATTGCTATGGCGCTGGCCTTTATTGTTGCTCTTATTTATGGCGGGTACGACCAAACAGCATTTTTAATTTCTTCCGGAATAGCCATTGCCCTCGGAACAATAATTGGCTTTTTAACCCGTAAAGCCAATAAGGATATTGGCAAAAAAGAAGGCTACATCATAGTTTCATCGGTGTGGATAGTATTTTCTTTTTTTGGAAGTTTGCCTTATATTATCAGTGGCGCCATTCCCAATTTTACCAACGCTTTTTTCGAAACAATATCGGGTTTTACAACCACCGGTTCATCAATTTTGGCTGATATTGAAGCGCTGCCCCACGGAATTTTATTTTGGAGAAGTATTACCCAGTGGTTGGGTGGTATGGGTATTATCGTTTTGTCGCTGGCCATTTTACCGGTTTTCGGAATTGGCGGTATGCAGCTTTTTATGGCCGAAGTTCCCGGTCCAACCCCCGATAAAATTAGTCCGAGAATAAGACAAACAGCCAAAACTTTGTGGGTGATTTACTTAGGATTTACCGTTAGCGAGATGCTGCTGCTATGGCTGGGCGGAATGTCAATTTTCGATGCAGTCTGTCATTCATTTACTACGATGGCTACAGGAGGTTTTTCAACAAAACAGGCAAGTATTGCATACTGGTCGTCTCCTTTTATTCACTATGTTATTATAATTTTCATGTTTTTTGCCGGAACCAATTTTACCCTTTCGTACATGGCAATTAACGGAAAGTTTAAGCATGTTTTTAAAGATGAAGAGTTTAAATATTACGGCTTATTTGTACTGGGATTTACGCTTGTAATTTTTATCGGGTTGCTTGTTTCTGCCCAAACAGGTGTAGAAGAATCCTTCCGGAATTCACTTTTTCAGGTTGTTTCTATTATTACAACCACCGGTTTTGCAACTGCCGATTATTTAACCTGGACACCCATTCTTATTTTTATCATTTTCGGATTGTTCTTTTTTGGAGGTTCGGCAGGCTCAACAGGTGGAGGCATGAAAATTATGCGTATTGTTCTGCTGCTGAAAAACAGTTATTACGAATTGCGAAGAATAGTACATCCGCAGGCAATTATCCCGGTGAAATTTAATAACCACTCAGTAGATGCAAAAATAATTACTAACGTGCTGGCTTTCTTTATGTTTTACTTTGTGATTTTTGGTGCCAGCACGGTAATCTTTACAATTATTGAGCCCGATATCGAGTCGGCGATGGGAGCTGTTGCCACAAGCCTGGGCAACATTGGTCCCGGATTAGGAAACGTTGGGCCTGCAGAGAATTTTCTTCATGTAAAACCAGTTGGTAAATGGTTCTTGTCGTTTTTAATGCTGCTGGGCCGTTTGGAGCTGTTTACTGTCTTGGTGCTGTTTTTTCCTTCTTTCTGGAAAGAATAACATTAAAATTCGAGCTTCCCTTTTCCTTCACGTACAATTTTAATTTCATCTGAGGTGCAGTCAACTATTGTGGATGGTGTCAATTCACCGGGGCCGCCATCAATTACAAGGTCAGCAAAATCTTTGTATTTTTCATAGATCAATTCCGGATCGGTGGTATATTCCCGTATCTCATCTTCATCGCGAATAGAAGTGGAAAGAATGGGGTTTCCCAGTTCAAAAATAATGTCACGGATAATATTGTTGTCGGGAATGCGAATGCCCACGGTTTTTTTCTTCCCTTTAAAATATTTGGGTACGTTGTTGTTGGCTTCAAGTATAAATGTAAACGGCCCCGGCAGGTTTTTTTTGATGAGTTTAAAAACCGAATTGGAAATGGGGCGCGAATAATCCGACAAGTGACTTAAATCGCTGCAAATGAATGAGAAGTTTGATTTTTCAATTTTAAGTCCTTTAAAACGGGCCACTTTTTCAACGGCCTTAGAGTTGGTTATGTCGCAGCCCAATCCGTAAACCGTATCGGTTGGATAAATAATAATTCCACCATCGCGTAAAACTTCTGTAACTTTACGAACTTCGCGCGGATTCGGATTTTCATTAAAGAGCCGTATTAACATAGCGAATTTAAATTTTGCCCGGTAAAAATATAATTTTAGATTTATTTCCGGAACTTTTACTAATGTTTAGTAATGCAATACCAAATTAAAAAAACTGCCGATGGCTCATCAACAATCTACCTTCCTGGTATGGATGAGCAATATCACTCGTTAAATGGTGCATTTACCGAGTCGGAACATGTATTTATAAAAATGGGATATTTGCATCATTCTGCCAGCGAGCCGGTTGTTTTCGAGGTGGGGTTTGGAACCGGGCTAAACTGTTTACTTACAGCGGTTTTGGCTCAAAAACTTAAACGGTGTACCCTGTATTACACAGTTGAAAAATATCCTGTTGAAAAGGAGTGGATTGAAAAGCTTGGTTATGGTGCGCTCATTTCAGCAGAAGCTGACGAACTGTACAGAAAGATTCATGCCTGCAAATGGGAAGAGAGGGTACAAATTTCTGAATATTTCCATCTTGTTAAAATACAAAAGGATATAACAAAGGATAAACCGGAAATTGAACAACCGGCTAACGTCGTTTTTTTTGATGCATTTGGTCCCGACAAACAGCCCGAAATGTGGATGCCTCAAATATTTGAACGCTTGAATAAAATAATGGCACCCCAGGGAGTTTTTGTTACCTACAGTGCAAAGGGGCAGGTTAGGAGAGACCTGTCAGCTGCAGGTTTCAGCATGGAACGATTGCCCGGACCGCCCGGGAAAAAAGAAATGCTCCGCGGAATAAAAGTGGACTCAGGCCTTTAATTGCCAAAAAATTGAATTATCTTCGTCCACTCGAACCGAGAAAAATAGTAAAATGACAGAAAAGAAATTAACAGGAGAACTCGATCGGTTTAGTTATGCGTTGGGTATGAGTGTTGCCTCCAATCTGATTCGATCGGGCGTAAAAAAAATCAATCCTGATTTATTCCTGCAGGCTATAAACGATACATTTACAGGCGAAATGCCAAAAATGATGCCTGAAGAAGCAAACAAAATTTTAGAAGAATTTATGCAGAAAGCCAACCAGGGAGAGGCCAAAAATAACCTGGAAGAAGGGCTGAAATTTCTGGCTGAAAATAAGTCGGAAACTGGTGTTAACGAACTGCCCAGCGGATTGCAGTATAAAATTCTGGAAGAAGGAGATGGTGAACTACCGTCAACTGACAGCGAGGTAAAATGCCATTACCACGGCACATTGATTGACGGCACTGTTTTCGACAGTTCTGTTGAACGCGGCGAACCGGCTGTGTTTCCTGTAAATGCAGTTATTCCCGGTTGGGTAGAAGCATTGCAGATGATGCCCGAAGGCTCAAAATGGCGCCTTTTTGTGCCACCTGAACTGGCTTACGGAGAGCAGGGAGCAGGCGGTGTAATTGGCCCCAATTCAACCCTGGTTTTCGATGTTGAATTATTAGAAATCGTTTAAATATAATTTAGTTATGAGGAACAGTATTATTTATTTATCAGCAGTTGTGTTGGTAATTGTTGGCATGAGTTGCCAGCAAAATGACGGAATCGGTGAGGTAAAACTCGAGACACAAGCCGATTCAGCAGGTTATGCAATTGGAATTTTGGTTGGAAATAACAATAAAGAACAAGTGGGGAACGCTCCCGGCGGCAGCGAGTTAAACATGGAAGCTATGGTTTCCGGTTTTGCACAGGCTGCACTCGATCAGGAGTTGCAAATGACCCCCGAAGAAGCCGATAAGATTGTAAGAGAATTTTTTACAGCTGCCGGCGAAAGACAAGGACAGGCAAATCTTGAAGAGGGAAATGCTTTTCTCGAAAAAAATAAAGCCAGGGAGGGAATTAGTGTGACTGAAAGCGGTCTGCAATACGAAGTGCTGAAAGAAGGTGACGGGCCAAAACCTTCGGCTACCGACAAGGTACGGGTACACTACCACGGTACACTTATCGACGGTACGGTTTTCGACAGTTCAGTTGAACGTGGCGAACCGGCAGTATTTGGTGTAAACCAGGTAATTCCCGGATGGACAGAAGCACTGCAGCTGATGCCGGTAGGTTCAAAATGGAAAATTTATATTCCTTCCGATTTAGCCTATGGCGAACGCGGAGCAGGTAATGATATCGGTCCGAACACTACACTTATTTTTGAGGTTGAACTGCTAGAAATACTGGACAAAGAGCAAGTACAGCAACAGCGTCAGCAGCAGCAAATGCAACAGCAGAAGTAAAACATTTTTTTATAAAATACCCTTTGCAAGTTTTCCTGCAAAGGGTTTCTTTTTTTATTTTTGCCGAATGAGTTTACAGGTTACCGGAAAAATACAACAGATATTGAAACCCGAATCGGGGGTTAGCCGTGCAGGCAAAGAGTGGCAAAAACAAGAGTTCGTGGTTGAAACAAATGACCAGTTTCCACGGAAAGTTTGCTTTACCCTTTTTAACGATAAATCTTCGTTGCTTAATGGCTTTTCAGTTGGCGATGAAGTAGATGTTTCTTTTAACCTCGAATCGAGGGAGTTTAACGGCAAATGGTATCACAACATCAATGCCTGGAAATTAGACAAAAAACAGGGTGGGGAAAGTTTGCCCGAACCTCCGCCTGAATTCAGGCCTGAAGATATTCCACCAGAACCAGATGATGATTCAGACTCCAGTGATTTGCCTTTTTAATGGTTGATTATTGTTCAGCTAAAATTCAATTGAATTGTTTGTGGGTTAAATGTACTTTTATTCTTACTTTTGTTCTTACAAACAAAAACAATTCAAATGAACCTTTCTAGAAGAAAATTTTTTGCCCAATCAGCTGCAGGAGCTGCAGCCCTGGCAAGTATTCCCTCAATAGTTAGTGCAAGTATAGCCCCTGCAAAAAGCAGTGACAAATATTCAATGTTCAGCAAAGCTGATACAGTGCTTTTTCAGGGCGATTCCATTACCGATGCCGGAAGAGAAAAAGTAAAAGAACTGCCCAATAATCCGGCTTCTTTTGGCTCGGGCTATGCCTTTTTGGCTGCATCAGCGTTATTGAATGCGTTACCGGAAAAAAGCCTTACAATTTATAACCGCGGAATCAGCGGAAACAAAGTTTATCAGCTGGCCGAACGCTGGAAAAAAGATTGCCTGGAGCTGAACCCAGACGTTTTAAGTATTTTAATAGGAGTGAACGATTACTGGCACAAACGAAACGGCCATTACGACGGTACGGTTGAAATTTATGAAAATGATTACCGCGAATTACTGAAACGAACTAAAGATAATTTACCCAACGTAGAACTTGTTATTTGCGAACCTTATTACGTGCTCAATACATCTGCTGTTGATGAAACCTGGGTAGCGCCCATGAAAAAATATCAGGCTGCTGCCAAAAGACTGGCTGATGAATTCAACACCATTTGGGTTCCTTTCCAAAAGGTTTTCGACGAAGCGGTAAAACACGCACCTGCAACCTACTGGACCGGCGACGGGGTTCATCCTGCTATGCCCGGGGCCCAGCTTATGGCCGAAGCATGGTTGCGAGCCGTGGAATAAATTCATATTAAGTTTTCACCCGGAAAATACCTGGTGTCAGGAATTTATACCACGAATATTAATTTTGTGATAAAAAGAAAAATGGTGAATTAAAAAGGGAATCCGGTGCAAAACCGGAGCTGTACCCGCAGCTGTAAATTTTCAAAACTGGCAGCATTTTTTGCCACTGTCCCGATTTATCGGGACGGGAAGGCGCTGCCAAAAGAAAATAAGCCAGAAGACCTGCCATTTTTTATAATGCTTTCGGGAATAAAAGCGACGGTTTAAACACCTGAAGTTTTATTTCCCCGTTTTATTAAAACAAAGGGGAATGAATAAATTATTACTATTTTTCGTATGGGGGGCTATTCCTTTTTTGGCGCTCTCGCAAACCATCGGTTTTGAAGTCTGGGGTTACAAACCGGCTCCCGGCCAGCACATTAATATCAGTTCGCTGGGAACACCGGCGGCTGCTGAGCAAATGGCTGCTGACCCCGACAAACTCGTTTCTCTCGGTAGCTTTGGAGGTTACATAATACTTAAATTCAACGAGGCCTGCCTGAATGATCAGGAAAATCCGTATGGAGTTGATTTTACTGTGTTCGGGAATGCCTTTTCCGGTTCTTCTGAACCCGGGGTTGTTTGGGTAATGCAGGATGAAAACAGCAACGGAAAACCCGACGGCACCTGGTTTGAAATTGCCGGAAGCCAGCATTTTCATTCCCAAACCATTAAAAATTTATCGGTGACTTATTTTAAAACCGAAACAAGGGATATTTTCTGGAAGAAGGACAGTGGCGAAAGCGGATGGATTTTTGCAAACAGTTTTAACCTTCAGGAATATTATCCGTCGAATAACTTTTTTCCTGACTACCCCGAAGATTCGGTGACTTTTGAAGGAACAATGTTGTATCCGTTTATCGACAGTACGCAGCAGGTAATTAAAACTGAAGCATTGGTTTTCGGATATGCCGATAATCGACCGAGGGTGAAAGGAATCGACATGGCAGTGCCCGATAATCCGTACACAACAGAGATTGAGGGTGCCGGAGGTGATCCCATTGATATTTCTTGGGCCGTTGATGAAAATGGAAATTACGTGCATCTCGATTCAATTCATTTTGTAAAAATTGTTACGGGAACTTTGGCCACCACAGGTCATTTGGGTGAAATTTCCACCGATGTTTCATGGCTTGCCGATGTGGCGACAGCCCCGGAAATTAGCGGTAAGGAAAACCTGTTGGTTGTTTTTTCAACGCCCAAAAAACTGGTTGCTGGTGATTCAGTATTGCTTGAAACAGTTTATTTTGAACAGGGCAGAAAAAAAGAAGCTGACATTGCTTTTTCCTCGCAGGATGAGTTGGTAGTAACGGTAGATAATTCAGGAAAATTAACGGCACAAAGTACAGGAGAAACTCAAATTTCCATTTCTGCAAAAGTTGAGGTCCGGCAAATTAATATTAAAGTGGTTGAGCCTGATTCCATTCAAATTCTTACTGATTTTTCAGCTCTTTACCCGGGCGATTCGGTCCGGCTGGAAGCCACAGTTTACGACAATGAAAATGAAAAACTGAAAATCCAGGTGCTTTTCTCTTCGTCTCGTCCCGGTTTGGGAAAAGTAGTTCAGCACAATGGAATATACTGGTTCAAAGCCATTCAGCCGGGGCAAATGAATATTATTTGCAAAGTGGAAGAATTTGACTTGCAGACAGAGATGAATGTGGAAGTGCTTTCAGAAAATGAAAAAATTAAACTGTATTTCAGCCTGAAAAATGAAGATGAAAATTTGTTTCCCTTTCAGTGGATTGAGGTTGGGAAGGTTGATTTAGAGAAGGTTATTGAAAATCCGCAATTGAATTATTCGGGCCTGGACCGGTTAACACTGGCCCATGCAATGGTCGCCGGTTTAGCTAAAGCCGGGGTTGATTTTAAGTTCAGAGACGACGAGGCCTCCGGGGGAAAGCTGTATTTATATTCAGTAGAAACCGACGGGATCTTTTCGTATGGCTGGGGCGGAAAAACTGATCCCCAAAGGTATGCCAGCGGGTGGATTGCCCGCCTCAACGGGAATCAGTTTTTGAACAGTTTCAATGAAATAGAAATTTCGGATGGCGATACGCTCGATTTGTACCATGTTTCAAATATTACACAACCGTGGAACTATTCCAGGTTGCTGGCCAATACAGATTCCGCAAAAAGGAATGATGAAATTGAAATCCTGCTCGAACAAACCACCTGTAATTTTTCTGATGGGGAAATTACTGAATCCGGCTTTGCTCCTTTAAAAGATGAGCAGGTTTATGCAGGTGACATCTATTTTACCGGCGAAAACGGAAAGGTTGTTTTCATCATTGACACCGAGCCGCCGATAACTGTTTCATCGGGAAATAACGCGGTGTTTATTGCCAAAAAAACAGTCACTGGCATACATGAAATTTTTCGCAAAACTCAGGTTTATCCAAACCCGGTTGAAAATGAACTTACAATTGGAGGATCTGAAATTTCTAAATCCAAAATTGAACTGTTTTCGTCAACCGGACAGTTGCTTTTTACTAACGAAATTTCTACGTTCCCTGCAAAAGTAGATTTTTCTTCATTTCAACCCGGAATTTATTACCTGGTTGTTACGCACCAGAATGGCACAGAAACCCACAAAATCATTAAAAAATGAACCCACTGAAGAGTATATTGCTGGTGTTGTTTCTGTTGCCTGTTCTTTTTTCGCATGGGCAAAGCCTTTCCGATACTGTCCAGATTGAGGAGGTTAAAGTGCTTGCCAAAAAGAAAATTGAAGAGGCCGGGTTAAAAATTACCCGCCCCGATTCATTGGCTATGGCATCATCAGTTACAGCCGATCTTTCTGAACTGATTTCAGGATTTTCGCCCGTTTTTATAAAGTCGTACGGACAAGGTTCTTCGGCAACGGCCAGTTTCAGGGGAACTGCGGCCACGCACACCCAAATATTGTGGAACGGGATGAACCTGAATTCCCCGATGCGCGGACTGGCCGACTTATCGTTGTTGCCGGTATTTTTTATTGACAATTTATATTTGCTTCATGGCGGCAGTTCACTCTCAGAGGGCAGCGGCGGGCTGGGAGGGAGCATTCACCTCGAAAATAATCCCGACTGGTCAACGCGGTTTAGCGTGTCGGGTTTAGTTGAACTGGCTTCTTTTCAAACCCGGAAAACATTTTTTAATTTGATGGTAGGCACTGAAAATTTTAAATCGAACACCCGGTTTTTTTACGAAGCATCGGAAAATGATTTTCCTTTTATTAATTCAGGAGTTATACCGCACCGAAAAGATACGCTTGAAAATGCCGATTTCCGGAAGGCCGGGATATTGCAGGAGCTTTATTTGCGACGCAACGAGAACGAAATTTTTTCGCTGCGTTTTTGGTACCAGGAAAGTCACCGGAATTTGCCGCAACTGATGTCCTACGAAGGAAGCACCCGCGATGAATTTCAGAACGACCAGCAACTGCGGGCGCAGTTGGAATGGAAAAAATACAGCGATGGTTGGAATACACGCATTTTTAGCGGAGTGAGTTCAAACCGTCTTGAATATTACCGTGCCACACCACAGTTTAATTTTGTGAACGAAAATTCGGAAAGCAGGGAAACCAGTTTTCTGAACCACTTTCGCTTTTTTAAAAGATTGGATGAAGTTGTATTTGCCACCCTGAGTTTTGATGCCAATCTGCACCGGGTGAAAACCAGCAACCTGCTTGATGAAAGTGGATACCTGAAAAATCGGTTTGAAACCAGCCTGCTCATGAAAGCCAACTTTAAACCATCCGACAGTTTTGCTGCCTTTCTGTTGCTTCGCTCCGAGTCGTTCGATAAAAGCATCGTTCCGCTCATTCCGGCAGCAGGATTGGAATGGCAGCCTTTCTCCCGTTTCCCGGTTGTTCTGCTGGCGAATATTGCCCGAAATTACCACAAACCCACTCTTAACGATTTGTACTGGATTCCGGGCGGAAACCCCGGGTTGCAGCCGGAAGACGGTTTTACAGGCGATATTTCTTTGTCGGGCGATTTTCAATTGGGTAGAATGACATTTGAAAATGAGGTTACCGGATTTGCGTCGAAAGTTGAAAACTGGATTTCATGGCAGCCTGCTTCGAGCGGGGCCTGGTACTGGGAAGCACAAAATGTGAAAAACGTTTTTTCGCGCGGAATTGAATATTCTTTTTCTGCTAAATACGACTGGAAAAGCTTCCGCTTCCGGACCAGTGGCAATTATTCTTTTACGCGGACATCAAATCTCGATGCTGTCAGTTCTGTCGATCAGTCGCGTGGAAAACAGTTAATTTACATTCCCAAACACAAAGGAAATTTTCATTTCAACACTTTCTGGAAAAAATTTGCGATTAACTATTCCTTAAATTATGTGGGCAAACGGTTTACAAAATCAAGTAACCAGGAATCGGAATTTGAGCGTGTTTTAAATCCGTACTGGCTGAATAAAGTTGCCATTGGCCGAAAATCCGATTTTGGAAACTATACTGTGAATTTGAAATTCACTATTGAAAATTTACTTGACGAGAATTACCAAAGTATTTTATGGCGCCCCATGCCCGGGCGTTTTTACCGTTTTTCGGTAGCAATTAATTACAAAAATTGATCATGAAGAAATTATTCAAAATAGCATTTTTGGTTTTACTAATTGCGGGATGTTCGGAAGAACCAGTGGAAACGGTGTTTTTTGATTTGGATACACAAAACGGCGTTTTTATTGCGAGTGAAGGAAATTTTATGTACGGCAATGCTTCGCTTTCTTTTTATAATACCCAAAAGAAAACCGTTACCAATCAGCTTTTTTATGCCCGCAACAATGCTCCGCTGGGCGATGTGGTGCAATCGCTCGCGCAATTTGGAGATTCATTATTTATTGTGGTAAACAACTCGGGAAAAATTTATGTAGCAGATTCTGAAACTGTTGAGTACATGGGCACCGTTTCCGGTTTAACTTCGCCGCGCCACATTCATTTTGTTTCGGAAGAAAAGGCCTATATTTCTGATCTTTACGCCAACTCAATAACAATTTTCAATCCTGCTACCCTTGAGGTTACCGGGGAAATTGAGCTTGGCGATCATCATTCGGAACAGATGGTCCAGGTGGGTAAATATGTGTTTGTTTCTTCCTGGGCTGACGATGAGTATATTTTGATTATCGATACTGAAAAAGATAAATTAACCCAGAAAATTAAAGTGCCGTTTCAGCCCAAAAATTTGGAAGTGGACAGAAATGAAAAGATTTGGGTACTTTCGGAAGGGACTTACGAAAATACGGGAGAGAAAGAACTTTTGCCGGCGTTAACCCGCATCGACCCGGAAACCTTTACAGTTGAACAGATTTACCGGTTTCCGGCACAATCTCAGCCGGCATCGCTGGAAATGAATGCTTCAAAAGATACACTTTATTATATTTTGAACGGTGTTAACAAAATGGCTGTTGACGAAAGGTATTTGCCCGATTCCGTTTTTTTACCTGCCAAAAACAGGCTGTTTTATAACCTTGCAGTTGATCCTTCTGCTAATGAAATTTATGTAGCTGATGCCATCGATTATGTGCAGGATGCCATTATTTACAGATATTCGAAATCGGGAAAACTGAAAGATTCGTTTAAGGTGGGGATTAATCCCTCTTATTTTTTATTCAGGTGAAAATTAGTCACCGTTTTTCCTGCGATCCCTGAATTTTTTTATCATGTGAATCCGGAATTCATTTTCAGCCTTGTAAAGTGTCAGCACTTTATCGGGAGATAAAATTTGGAGAAATTTCTCGTTGTAGTCAACTAAAAGGTCGGCTTCCTGTTGCAGGCTTCCTGCAAAATCACGTGTGAGTTGTTTTATTTCCCTGTCCGACATTGATTCTTCTGCATCGAGTACCTTTTTTTCAAGATCGCGCCGGTGTTTTTGCGCTTCCCATCTCTCTTTTTCAAGCTGGTTATACACGGGCCAGAATTTTTGCGCTTCTTCTGGTGTGAGTTCTAACCGGGATGTGAGAAATGAAATTTTTTCAGCACGGAACTTTTCCCACCTGTTTTCGTGTTTTTTATCATTGTCCTGGGCTTTTATTGCCGATGTGGCTGTAACAACCAAAATAATTGTAAAAGCTATTATTCGTTTCATCGTATTATTCGTTATCAGTTTCTAAATAAATTTCGTATTCCGAAAAATTGGAACTCACGTAGCTCATCAATTCTTCGTCGCTAAAATCATTTATTTCTTCATCAGAAGATTCAGAAAGCAAGGCAAAAAATGAATTTTCATCAATTTTTTCGAGTATGGAAAGGTAGGTGTCCTCTTCAGTAGTAGTAGTTTCAATAGCAGAATTGTTTTTGGCCATGTAGTTGGGCAAAAACGATTTAAGTGGCCAGAAAACAAGTAAAAATACCAGTAAAAAACTGGCTGCCAGCCCAATGGCTGGTTTGAGCAGCCTGATTATTCGGCTTTTAGGTTTTGGAAGAGCCTGTTTTTCTGTTTCCAGCCTGGTGTGAAGCCGGCTGGAAAAATCCTCGAAATAATTGTCGGGAACACGAAAAGGGTGTTCCTTTTTTATTCCAGATAATTTTGGTGCATCATTTTTTAGATCGCTCATTTCTTCCGTTTTGTTTTATTTGACTTTTCTTTCAGTAAATAGTTTAAAATAACATTAGTCAGTGTTTCTTAAATATTCTTCAATTTTTTTGGCCGCATGGTGGTACGAGGCTTTGAGGGCTCCCACCGATGTGTCCAGAATTTGAGACATCTCCTCGTATTTTATTTCATCAAAATATTTCATATTAAAAACCAACCGTTGTTTCTCAGGCAATAATAAAATAGCTTCCTGGAGTTTCATCTGAATTTTGTCACCTTCAAAATAGGGGTCCGAAATTAAGTTGTCCCGTAAATAGTCGGAGGCATCGTTTAACGGCAGCATTGTTCTGCGCTTTTTTGAATTGATGAACGTGATGGTTTCGTTGGTGGCTATGCGGTAAAGCCAGGTAAACAGGCTCGATTCTTCCCTGAAATTACCGATGCTTTTCCAAACTTTTATAAATGTATTTTGAAGAATATCGTCGGTGTCGTCGTGGTTCAGGACCATTTTCCGGATGTGCCAGTACAAACGTTCCTGGTATTTTTTTACCAGTTTATGAAATGCAAGATCACGTTGATTGTCATCTTTCAGTTCGGCAATGAGTGCACTGTCTTCACTTTTCATCCAAAAAAATTACAGTAAGTTATTTGTTCCAACCAGAAATCGATTTTGAAAAATTAATGATTTTGCTTTGTATGACCAAATAGATGTTGAAAGGTTTAAGCAACTTAAATTCTGAAGTTAAGTCCTTCATCCACTAATTTATGGTAAATGTCAATATCGAAGGTGTATAGTTTTGCCGCTCTGTGGGCTACATTTTTCTGTTTTTCCTGAGTGTCGATTAATAACTTCATGTTCTGTATTTTTTTCCGGAAGTTACGGGTATCGAGTTTTTCGCCTAAAATAACTTCATACAGGGATTGAAGTTGTGTGAGGGTAAATTTTTCGGGGAGCAGGTGAAATCCAACCGGGTGATATTGAGCTTCTTCCCTTAGCTTTTTTAGTGCTGCGTCAATAATTTCTTTTACATCGAAAATAACGTTTGGAATGTCGTCGATATCGAACCATTTGACAGATTTAGCCAGGGGCGATAATTTTAAATCTTGATAATCGGGGTTGATTAGCGAATAATACGCAACAGTGAGCACCCGGTAATGCGGCACTCTTTCAAGCGAACCAAACGTTTTCACTTGTTTCAGGTAAACATCGTCGAGGCCGGTTGTGGTTTGCAGAATTTTTTTGGCGTAACCGTCCAGGTCTTCTTCCAGCGGAAGGTGTGTGCCAATCAGTCCCCAGTAATTATCAGAACCAAGAGCGGGATTTTTTTCAAATAAAATTTTTATTTGCTCATACTCTTCTTCCGAAGTGAGAAAATTTTCAAGTAGCTCTGGTTCGGCCTGCCAGAGCAGGACTTTCAGCTTATTGTTTTGAAATCCGAATAGTACGCAGTCAACTGATATATTTTTTAAAATCATGGGTGTAATAAATTTAGACAAATGTACAAATTGGATGTTTAAGAAATGAATTTCAAATGCAATAAATCATAAGATTTTATATATGTGGAACTGTTAATGAACTTTTTACATTTAATTGAAAACAGGATTGAAGAATAAATTACCTTTGCACCGCAAATTTTAAAAGAAAAAAATGGCTTTGAAATGTGGAATTGTAGGATTGCCCAATGTGGGTAAATCTACTTTGTTTAACTGTTTGTCGAGTGCAAAAGCACAGTCGGCCAATTTCCCTTTTTGTACAATTGAACCCAACATGGGGGTCATTACCGTACCCGATGAGCGCCTTATAAAGCTGTCGGAAATTGACAAGCCCAAAAAGGTGGTGCCCACAACAGTTGAAATACTGGATATTGCCGGCCTGGTAAAAGGTGCAAGCAAAGGCGAAGGTTTGGGGAACCAGTTTCTGGCAAATATCCGCGAAACGGATGCCATCATACACGTGCTTCGGTGTTTTGAAAATGATAATATTACGCATGTTGATGGGTCGGTAAACCCCGTACGCGACAAAGAAGTTGTCGACACTGAACTGCAGCTTAAAGATTTGGAAACGCTCGAAAGCCGGCTGGAAAAATTTGAAAAGCAAGCCAAACATACCAACGATCCGAAAACCAAAAAGATGGTGGAGCTGGCTAAACGGTACATCGCTGTTTTGGAACAGGGCCAGTCGGCACGCACCGTGGAATTAACCAGTGAGGAGAAAAAAATTGCCAAAGAGTTTTTTCTGCTTACCAACAAACCGGTTTTGTATGCCTGCAATGTTGATGAAGCCTCGGCAAAAACAGGGAACAAACATGTTGAAGCAGTCAGGGAAGCTATTAAAGATGAAAATGCTGAACTTTTGGTTATTGCTGCGGCTACTGAATCGGATATTGCCGAGCTGGAAGAATACGAAGAAAAGCAGCTCTTCCTGGAAGAACTGGGGTTGGAAGAACCCGGTGTGAACAAGCTCATTCATTCGGCTTACAAGTTACTGAACCTGCATACTTTTTTCACTACCGGCCCGGATGAAAGCCGTGCATGGACTTTTACCGAAGGTACCAAAGCACCACAGGCAGCCGGGATTATCCATTCCGATTTTGAAAAAGGATTTATTCGTGCCGAGGTTATCAGGTACGATGATTATGTGCGGTTAGGTTCGGAGCACGCCTGCCGCGATGCCGGTAAAATTGCCGTGGAAGGAAAGGAATACGTAGTGAAAGACGGAGATATTATGCACTTCCGGTTTAATGTGTAAAGCCCCTCTGTCCGCCAGTCGGCGGACATCTCCCCAATGGGGGAGAGAGAAGGAAAGAGAACGCCTGATTAAATGCTTAATAAAAGCTTAAAAAAGGTTGGTTGTTTTTTAACTGCCAACCTTTTTTCTTGCTTTTACAAATTTTTTTAGCGCTGTGGTTGCGCGTCGCTTAAATCTTTTACAATGCCGTTTTTGTCAACTTTAATGTGCACATCTTTGGCAATTTCAAGCACAACGGTGGTTTCTTTTACTTCAACAACCTTTCCGTAGATTCCGCCGGTAGTCACTACTTTGTCGTTTTTAGCAAGGCTTTCCCTGAATTTTTTTACTTCTTTTTGCCGCTTCATTTGCGGGCGGATCATGAAAAAGTAAAAAACAACAATTATCAGTAACAACGGTAAAAAACTCATTAGCGGGTTAGCGTCCTGACCTTCAGGCTGCATCATTAGAATAACATTCATCATTTTATCAGATTTTTAATTTTCAAAATTCATTTTATTGTTCACATTGGCAAAAATAGCCAATTGTTTTGGTTTTTCAGTATTTGCCTCAACGGTAATTGATTAAAAAAGCAGGGTATTTCATTACTACTCTCCAATAAGGCCGCGGCCAGCTTTTTTAATTTTTCCACTTTTTTTCAGGTCTTTCAGGGTTTTATCTAAAATACCGTTAATAAAATTCCGGCTCTTATTGGTGCTGTAATATTTCGAAAGTTCGATGTATTCGTTTAGTGAAACTTTTGTGGGTATCGATGGGAAATACAAAAATTCTGTTAATGCCAGTTGCATAATGAGAATGTCCATAAAGGCAATGCGGTCTAAATCCCAGTTGCGCGAGTGCTCTTTAATTAGCTCCCTGAGTTCGTCGTGGTTAATAACAGCTTTGCGTAACAAATTTTTGGCAAAATCGCGGTCGTCCTGATCTTTAAAAAGCTGTAACAACGGCTGGTCAGAATCTGAACCCGGATTGAATTTTTTCAGGGTTTTCGAAATCATGGAAACAACAAACTCAACATCGTCGTTCCAGTAAATGCTCTTTTCTTCAAGCGCATCGTACAAATCTTCGGTAATCAGAATTATTTTGTTGAAAATTTTATCGACAAACTTCCGGTCGTCAAAAAAAGAGCGGTTTTTATCGGCCATGTAGTCTTTGTAAAAATCCGATTCAATCAGGAATAAATACAAATCTTTAACCAGTTCCGGATTATTTGCCCAGCTCAGTTTTTCCTGGTTGAGGTAAGCTTTTAACTGGCGGTTTTGGCGAAGTTGCCCAATAAGTTCGTTGCTTATAAACTTGGTGTTCGGATGCAGATCCTCTTCGGTGGGTTGGTGTTTGTTCCTTCTGATTTCGATTCGTTCCTCGGCATAATCGGCAATATCAATTACCAGTGCCAACAAATAATGGTATAAATCATAAGTTTTTCCAATACAGAAAAAAAGCTCCTTTTCGGTGTTGGAGAGCGTTTTCCCTGGTGAGGAATAGTAAGCGTACAAAACCTGCAATACTTTGGTACGGATAATCCTTCTGCTAATCATGCTTTAATGAACTTCTTATTTTGTGGCGCAAAAATAGTACTTTTTCAGAAACAATGCCGGTTTCTGTGTATTTTATCGGCAGTTAAAACGAATCTTAAAATTCAGCTTGCAGATAAATTTTTGATTCATTTTTCTCGTTACTAAATTCGTCTGTTATTTTTGAATTTGCCTAATTTTGTTGCTATGGAAAGAAAGAACATAAAACTGGTGGCTACCGACCTCGACGGTACGTTTTTAAGAAATGACCGGAGTATCAGCGCCGGCAACCTGGAAGCGTTGCATAAACTGGGGGAACAGGGCGTAATCCGCGTGGCAGCCACCGGCCGCGACCTTAAAAAAGTGGAAGAAGTGATCGCTCCCGATGTGCCGTTCGATTATATCGTTTTTTCATCGGGCGCTGGAGTTTACCAATGGAGCGATAAAAAGCATCTTTTTAACCGGAACATTACACCCGCCTCAACCAACCGGCTGGTAAAGCATTTCATTCAACGGGATTACAATTTTTATGCTTTTGCCCCGGCACCTCAAAACCACAATTTATGGTTCCGCCGCGGGAAAGAGGAATGCCCCGAGTTTAACAAATATCTTTCTTTCCATAACTCTTTGGCAACAGAACTGACCCAAAATGGCGAACTGGACGAAGGATTGTGTCAGTTTCTTTTAATTATTCCTGAAGATGAGAGCAATTTTGCAGCACTGAAACAGGAAGTTGAAGCACAGTGCAGCGAAATCAGGGTTATTCGTTCCTCGTCGCCGGTTACTGAGGGGTACATTTGGCTGGAAGTTTTTCATAAAGATGTTTCAAAAGGGCACGGCGTGAATCATGTTTGCAAAATGCTGGGAATCCATCCCGGACAAACCTGTGGGATTGGAAATGATTATAACGATTTGGATTTGCTCAATTTTACCGCCCATTCATTCCTTACCGAAAACGCACCAGCCAACATTAAAGACAGGTTTATAATTATTCCTTCAAACGAAAAAGATGCATTTGCACATGCCGTTCAACCTCTGTTTAAATAAATTGTTGTAATGTAAATGATATTTCAGATACACATTTCTGTAAAAATAAATGTTAATACCATGAAAAACTTACTGATTGTTTTATTCCTTTTCAGCACACTATTGTTAAGTGCGCAGCAAAATATTGATTTAAATGACCCAATTCCGCTCGACCCGAAAGTTTCGAAGGGGGTTTTGGAGAATGGAATGACTTATTATGTGCGGGCAAATGAAAACCCGCAAAACCGTGCCGAACTGATGCTGATTGTGAAAGCCGGCTCGGTTGACGAAGATGACGACCAAAAAGGATTGGCGCATTTTGCCGAACACATGGCGTTTAACGGGACCAAAAATTTTCCGAAGCATGAATTGATCAACTATTTCGAATCTATCGGGATGGAGTTTGGGCCGGAAATTAACGCTTATACCAGTTTCGACGAAACCGTTTACATGCTGAAAGTTCCGCTCGATTCGGCTCTTTACATGGAAAAAGGGCTGCAAGTGCTTTACGACTGGGCCAATCAGATTACTGATTCTGATGAAGAAATTGAAAACGAACGCGGCGTTATTTTGGAAGAAGAGCGTGGCGGCCGGAATGCCAACTTCAGGATGCAACAGGAATGGCTGCCTGTTTTCCTGCACGATTCAAAATATGCCGAGCGGTTGCCAATCGGCGATGTTGATATAATTAAAAATGCTCCGCCTGAAAAACTGCGCCGTTTCCGCGACGACTGGTATCGCCCCGATTTACAGGCCGTTATTGTTGTGGGCGATTTCAACCAGGAAGAAATGGTGGAAAAGGTAAAAGAAAAATTTTCTCAAATCCCGGCACCTGAAAATCCGCGCGTGAAAGAAATTTTTGATATTCCCGACCACGAGAAAACCCTTGTTTCCATTGCCACCGACAAAGAAGCACAATATCCGGTGGCCTATGTTTTTCACAAACATCCGCTTGAAAAAGCCAAAACAGTTGGTGATTACCGAAAAACTATTTTGCACAGCCTCTACAATACAATGATAAACACCAGGTTGTCGGAAAAGACACAGGAGGCTGAACCTCCTTTTATCATTGGACAGTCAAGTTTTACTGAATTGTTTGGACCCAAAAGTGTTTACCAGTCGGTTGCCGTTTGTAACAACGGCAAAATTGAAGAGGGTTTAAAGGCCGTGTTGCTCGAAAATGAACGGGTTAAGCGATTCGGTTTTACCAAGTCGGAACTGGAGCGGCAAAAAAGTGCGCTTTTAAATCAGATGGAAAAAGCTTACAACGAACGCGAAACACGGAAATCGATAAATTATGCCCAGGAATACCAACGTAACTTTTTGATGACTGAAGAACCCATCCCCGGCATTGAAAACGAATATGAATATTTTAAAACTTTCCTGCCCGAAATAACACTGGAAGAAGTAAACAGCCTGGCTGACAAATGGATAACTGAAGAAAACAGGGTGGTGGTTGTTACTGCCCCTGAAATTGAAGGAACTGAAATTCCGGATGAAGAAGATATTTTTGCCTTGCTCGAAGAAGTGGAAAACGCGGAGTTGGAACCTTATGAAGACACAGTCTCAGATGCACCGCTCCTCTCAGAGAAACCGAATGGAAGTTCTGTGGTAAATGAAAAACAGCTTGAGAATGTTGATGCTGTTGAGTGGACATTGCGCAACGGGGCAAAAGTAGTTTTGAAAACCACCGATTTTAAAGACGATCAAATCCTGTTTTCGGCATGGAGCCCGGGAGGAACTTCATTATATGATATTGAAGACGATATTTCAGCCGGCTTTGCCGATGCAATTATGGCTATGAGCGGCATTGGACAATTTGATAAAATCACGCTCGACAAGATGCTGTCCGATAAAGTTTTCAGCTTATCGCCTTATGTTTCAACGCTTCGTGAAGGTTTCGAAGGGAATTCATCAGTGAAAGATTTGGAAACCATGCTTCAAATGGTTTACCTCTATTTTACCCGTCCACGTTTTGATGAAACCAGTTTTCAGGCTTATATGAGCCGGATGAAAGGAACGCTGCAAAACAGGTCGGCCTCACCGGAAGCAGCCTTTCAGGACACACTTACAACCGTACTGGCTAACTACCACGAGCGTTCAAGGCCCATGTCGGTGGAACTGCTTGAAGAGGCTGATTTTGAACGAATCAGAAGTATTGCCAAAGAACGGTTCCGCAATGCTGCTGATTTTACCTTCTTTTTTGTTGGGAATGTCGATCCGGAAACATTGAAACCACTGGTTGAGCAGTATATTGGCGGATTGCCTTATTTCGATGACAAAGAACAATGGCGAGATCTGGGTATTGACCCGCCCGCCGGAGTGGTAAACAAAACCGTTAAAAAAGGTGAGGAAGAACGAAGCCGCCAGTACATTGTGTTTCACGGAGATTTCGACTATTCATCAGAAAAAGCAATGGAACTCGATGCACTTGGCCGTATTTTATCCACCCGCTTGCTGGAAGAAATCCGCGAAGAGCGAAGCAGTGTTTATTCTATCGGTGCGCGTCCTTCCTCTTCAAAATATCCCGATGAGGAATACACCATTGCCATTTATTACGGAACCGACCCGGACAAAGTGGAAGAATTGAAACAAGCAGTTTTTGATGAAATCCGGGGGTTTGCCGAAAACGGACCGAGTGAAGAAGAACTGGCAAAAGCAAAAGAGAAAATGCTGCGCGAACGCGAACTGGCGCTTCGTGAAAACAATTTCTGGCTGAATATCCTCAGCAATACTTACTACCTGAAAGATGGCGATTTCTCAGAATTTGGTTCGTACGAAAATATTGTAAACAATATGACGGTGGAATCGATTAAGGAAGCTTTTAATACTTATTTCGATTTTGATAATTATGTGAGTGTGGTTTTGAAACCGGCAGAATAAGCTGTTTTTAAGAATAATTGTCCAGGTTTCAGTAATAATTCTGAAATTGAAGTGAAGTTTAAAGGATGGCATTGTTTTGAGTGATGCCATCCTTTTTACATTTTAATTAATAATGTAAATTAGCCCACTCAAATTTTGATTATGCAGAGTTACACGCCAGCAAAAATTGCCCTCCGGGTAGTAATCTATTCTTTATTGGTTTTTGGGATTGCAGAAGCTATCCGGTTCGATGCTATTTTTCCTTTGGAAGATGCTTTGTTTGGGGAAATCAGCCGAACCGAACTTTTACAGGAAGCGATTTTGTTTGGGCTATTTGTTTTTTACCTGGCATTGGGCTACAGGCATAAACCTGTTCAACCGGTTGCCAATTTGGTGGCTTTGTTTTTACTAATTGGGTTTTTACGCGAATTCAATTTTCTTATGTCATGGTGGTTTTGGTCGGCTTTGCTCGTGCTTCTGGCTGCGATTTGGCTGGTGTGGCGCGACTTTAAAAAACTGAAAAGTGCCACACAGGAGTTTTTTTCGCAGCCTGCTTCGGTCTGGTTTTTTGCGGGCATTCTCATTACTTATGTTTTTAGCCGGTTAATGGGGCGTTCCAAATTCTGGCTCGAACTATATGACGAAAACAATTACCGGATGGCAAAAGCAGCTACCGAAGAGGGAATGGAACTGATGGGCGATTTGTTGCTGCTGATTTCGGCCATTGAATTTGCCCTGGCTTTTTGGAACAAAAAACGAAAATTTAATTCATGAAACGAGCATGGACAAAATTTTGCCACACAGATGGACATTATAAAGCGAGTTCCATCAAATACCGTTGAAAATTAACAATTATAATGAGATGAAAATTTGCGGTTTTACATTCATTCGAAACGCCGAAAAGTTCGACTTCCCGGTTGTTGAAGCCATCACTTCTGTTTTGCCTGTTTGCGACCATTTTTTAGTTGCGGTTGGAAAATCGGATGACAACACACGTGAAATCATTGAAAAAATAAGCCCGGGGAAAATTACGGTTGTGGATACGGTTTGGGACGAAAACATGCAAAAGGGCGGGGCAGTTTACGCTGCCGAAACCGACAAGGCTTTTGATGCCGTACATAATGATTACGACTGGTGTTTCTACATTCAGGGCGATGAAGTTCTGCACGAAAAATACCTTCCGGTTGTTCAACAGGCGATGAACGAAAATCTCGGTAACACCAAAGTGGATGGCCTGCTGTTCCGGTACAAACATTTTTACGGAACGTTCGATTATGTGGCGGTTTCCCGGAAATGGTACCGTAATGAAATCCGAATAATCCGCAACGACAAGTCCATTCGTTCGTACCGCGATGCCCAGGGGTTTCGCAAAAACGGACGAAAGCTAAACGTGGTTCCGGTTGATGCTGAAATTTATCACTATGGCTGGGTGCGGCACCCGAAATTTATGCAGGAAAAAATTGACGAAGTGCGTAAATTTTACGATGGCATTTCGGAAGCCGAGGCACGCAAAAAAACCGGAGAACAGGAATTCCGTTACAGCGGAAATTACGACGCGCTGGCCCGGTTTGGCGGAACACATCCTGCCGTTATGAAGAAGCGGGTAAAACGGCTCAACTGGCAGGTGAATGTGGATTTGAGTAAAGTCAGAATGAAACCCAAATACCGCTTGCTGCATTTTATCGAAAAAAACTTTGGGGTGCGGCTGTTCGAATACCGGAATTACAAAATTTTAAAGGCTAAATGTGCTCCTCATAATTAATGGAACAATGAGTTGGCAATTGGCAAAAATGCAGTTGGCAAAACACCTGCCAATTGTTAATTGCATTTAACCAACTTTTAAAGGTTAATTTATTATGTTCATGGTATTTTGAATTTGTGGTATTTTTTACCAGCATCATCGTTTCACTATCTTTTTTGTCACCATTCTGTCTTTCCCTGAAAAACGAACCAAATATATACCTGGCTCAAGTGCTGTGACATCCAGGCTTTTTTCATTTTTCCGAACGGTATTTTCCTGCACTGGTCTTCCCAAAATATTGAATACAGTTATTTTCTCAAAATCACTGGTAGTATTAAAGAACAACCTGTCTTTTACCGGATTGGGGTAAATGGTGAATTCCTGCGAATTTATTTCCGAAATTCCGGTGGGCGGTTGAAAGATAATTTCCTCGATTTTAATTTCAGTAATCCAAATGTTGATGTCGCTGTTACCCATGTCGAAAACCATTCGGGCGCTGTTGTCTGTTGTATTCGCATCAAAAATAAATGTGTAAACAGCAAATGTATCTGCCAGCGAAACTCCGTTGTAGCCACTGTATGCCGACCACGGATCCTGCGACATCCCAATGTAGGTAGTCATGCTTCGGGCCGATTCCGCTTTGGCTTTAAACGAGAAACGGTACTTTCTGCCCGCTTGCAGCGAAATATTTCCTTTTTTAAGCTGCACATGCCAGCCGTCAGTTCCGGGATTGCTGATGTTGATATTCAAAGTGTTTTCAGCACGTGTGAGTTGAGCCGATGCACTTTGCTGGGCGCTTAAATTCCAACCGTCGTTGCCGGTTTGAAAATTTGAAGTGTAAACCGGCGTTCCCACGTAACGCCCCGGTTCCGGCATTTCGTTGTGAAGCAAGGCATCCACAAGTTCTGTATAAAATGTTTTGTTTGAAGGATTGTAAACGCCAAAACCTGCGCTGAATTCCCAGTAAGCCCAGCTCCATCCCAGCTCTTCCAGGTAGCGCGACAAAAAGGTTGTCCACCGTGCCCGCGATTTCATGTCGGCTTTGCTGTAAGCACCAAATTCACCAATATGAACCGGAATGTTGTGTTGAATTTCAAACGCTTTCAGTGGTGCAAATTCCTGACGCATCACATCGCGTTCGGTTTCGGTATCGAGCCACTCGGTTCCCAGCCATTCATCGGCATTGCCGCCTACCCAGCTTGCTCCCTGGTGGGTAAACTGGAACGGGTTGTAGTAGTGCACCGTCAAAATTATGTTTTCATCATCGGGAAGCTCGATGTATGGAATGCCGCCCAGTCCGCCATAATTTGGAGTTCCAATTAACACAATCCGGTCAGGATTTTCTTTTCTTATGGTATCCAAAGCCTGCGGTACAAATTCATTCCACTTTTCAGCAACCAGATTTCCATGTGGTTCATTCAGCAATTCGAATAACAAACTGTCGGGATAATCTTTAAAAAATGTTGAAATTTGCTTCCATTGTGCCAGAAACCGTTCTTTTTGTCCGTCCGGATTTTCATATAGCGCTTCGTGGTGGTGCATGTTAATAATGGCATACAATCCGTTATTGAGAGCCGAATCAACCACCTGTTTTATACGGTTCAAAAAGAGGGAATAAACAGTGTAGGGAGGCGTAGCCATACTCCGGTCGGAGGGTTCCCAGCGAATAGGAATGCGCACGTGGTTAAATCCCAGCTCGGCAATTATACCGGCATATTCCGGCTTCCACTGGTTACCCCATGCCGTTTCCGAAGGTGCTTCGAACATATTGCCGTAGTTGATTCCGCGACCAAGTTTTGCGTTGGTTTCAAATGCTTTTTCGCGGGTTTGTGCTGTTAATCCAAAGGAAATAATCAGAAGGGAAATTGTAAACAGGTTTTTCAAAAATTCCTTCATTAAAGTGAATTATAATGAGTCCAGTTTAAAAAGGTCATTGGCAAAAATAAGGATTTAATTCCATATTAGTTGTTAATAAACAAAGATTGTAAGGTGTTGTATTTCAGGAAATTAAGAATTTACCAACAAGCATGCAAGCCTTTGACAATCAGGGGATTAGATGTTCCACGTGGAATGTATTTATTTGAATATCAGCAAAATAAGGCTTATATTTGTTTTGAAAGAAAAAATCACCTATAGTATGTTCAAGGCAAACAACCGGAATTATTCACTTTTGAGAGTGAACTTAGCAAAAAGCAACGTAAATTGCTGGACAGTTCAAGGGAGAAGTGGTTTTATTATCTGGTATTAAGTGTTTTTGCATACAACCTGCCCACCAACTGACGGGTGCGTCCCAAAAAAGATTGGATTAAAACGACAGGAGCATTGACATTTATTGACTGGTTTATTGCAGTTCCAAAAAAAATGGACTTCAAAACTACCGTAAGTAGGATCGACTCAATAATAAATTTGGATTTTTAGGTAGTCAGATTTTTTTTAATGAGTTTTTTTGCCGAGCTGGTTTTCTTTCCATTTTTTGGCATACGAAGAATTTTGGCCTTTTAACAATGCCACAAATGTGAGGAGTGCTTTTCGGGCATCGCCAACGGGGTAGTAAAAAGCGTCCCAGTTTTCGCTGTCTTCGCCGTCGTGGTTAGGAATTACATACTGGAAATGATGGGCATCCTGCAATTCCCTGAAAGCGCTGGAAGCCCGTTTTTCAATGTTTTCCAGGTCGGGCAGCGAGAGCTCACCTTTTTGCCGGCGGGTACGGCGCAGTAACTTTCGCCGCATAACATCGGTAACAAAATCAGGAATTGAAACGGATGGTTTTGTTGATTTGAGAAAGGATATTTCGTCAGCAGAAAGCGGTGACATGAAAGCACTCAGTCGTTCAATATTTTTTAGTGCTTCGTGCGTTTGCAAAACCCGGCCAACAAACGGATTCCCTTCGAATAACACATCGGTTTCATTTAATAATCGTCTCAGCTCCTGAATATCCAAAGCCTGCAAATCGCCCCTGACATCCATCACAACAAATTGCTTTTCCTTTTTCAGGTTTTCAATTTCTTCACGTGTCCTGAAATGATAATCGTAGCCGTCAACTTCTCCCGGCCGGGCTGCCCGGCTGTTGTATAAAACAAGTGGTTTCATGTTCTGGTGCAATTCGGGGTAAAATCTTGCAAGGGCTTTGGCCAGCGGGCTTTTGCCTACGCAGGAGGGGCCACTGAAAATTATAAGGCGATGATTTTGTGCTTTCATAAAATATCATTTAAAATTTTAATACTCTCCGGTGTGGTTGGTGTTTTTTGAAAAATAGTTGTCCGGAAAGCCGGAATTAACCTGCGTGTTGCTATTTTTCTTTTCAGGATGCTGTGGTTGCAATTCTTCGTTTTCTTCTTCCGTTACTTCCTCCTCCTCTTCTTCTTCTTCTTCCCATTCAAACTTATCGCGTCGGATAATGTATTTCCGGTAGTAAAAAGCCAGCACAACTCCTGAAATGGCTCCCCACAAATGCCCTTCCCACGATATTTTGGGATCGATGGGAAGCAACCCCCAAACCATTCCGCCATACAAAAAAACAACAACTACCGAAAGCGTGAGCAACCGGATGTCGTTTCGGATAATTCCACTCACAAAGTGAAATGCAGCCAGTGCATACACCACACCGCTGGCACCGATGTGCCATGCCGGCCGACCAGCCAGCCAAACGGTTAATCCGGCCAGTAAATAAAGCTGAATGAAAATGCGGTAGGAAATGTGCCTGTAGAAATAGATGAGCGCAAAAAAAAGGATAAAAAAAGGTATTGAATTGGATATTAGGTGGCTAAATCCGGAATGAATGAACGGGGAAAACAGGATTCCCGGCAAACCCCTCAACTCCCGTGGAAAAACACCCCATTCTACCAAACTGATTCCGGTAACCAGTTCGGTGATTTGTACCATCCAGAAAACAAACACAAACAACGCCGGAAGTATGAGTGAGTGGATAAAAATCCGTTTTTCCAGTTTCGGATCCAGCTTTTTTGGGTTGCTCGGATAGTAATTAAACAGGCGCATATTTTTCTAAATTTCAATTATCAAACCTCAAATTACAAATAAATACCAATTTTCAATATTCAAGTTCCAAAATACAGACTGAAACTTAACAGGAAAGTGAGTGTTAAGTTTGAAATTTTATTTTTTGGATTTTGAAAATTAATTGAGTTTTGTTGCTTGTTATTTGGAATTTGAATGCAACAGATTTTTTATCAGTTGTACAAACTCGTAAATTTCGGTTTCTGTGGTATCAAACGAAGTCATCCAGCGCACTTCGCCTTTAAATTCATTCCACGGGTAGAAAAAGAAGTGTTCCTGCAACGGGGCAATTATTTCTTTGGGAACCTGCGCGAAAACACCGTTGGCTTCAACATTTTGGGTGATTTTTATTTCCGGAATTTTTGAAACTTCGGCTTCGAGCAGTTTAGCCATTTTGTTAGCATGTGTAGCCGTTTCTTTCCATAAATCATTTTCGAAATAGGCAAGGAACTGCGCCCCAACAAAACGCATTTTCGAATAGAGCTGCATACTTTGTTTGCGGAGATATTTTGTGTTAATCGTCAGCTCCGGGTTAAATAAGAGAACCGCTTCTCCCATCATCATCCCGTTTTTTGTGCCGCCAAACGAGAGTACATCCACGCCGCAATCTTTGGTAAACGCTCTGAAATCCATGTTAAGCGCCACGGCAGCATTGGCAATCCGCGCGCCGTCCATGTGCAGCAGCATATTATTGCTGTGCGCCAAATCAGCCAGTGCCCTTATTTCGCCGGGCTGATAAACCGTGCCCATTTCGGTTACCTGCGATATGGAAATCACCCGCGGTTGGGAATGGTGCTCAAAATCAAATCCTTTCAGGTGATGTTTAACCGATTCGGGGGTGAGCTTTCCGTTTTCGGGCTCAACCGGAAGAAGCTTGCAGCCTGAAAACTTTTCCGGTGCACCACATTCGTCTTCTTCAATATGGGCTGTTTCGGCACAAATAATCGAGTTGAAACTTTGGGTTACCGTTGTTAATCCCAGCACGTTGGCACCTGTCCCGTTAAAAACGAAAAAAACTTCTGTCTTTTCACCAAATTTTTCTTTAAACCGTTGAATGGCTTTTTGGGTGTACGGATCATCACCGTAGCCATTTACATGTCCCTGGTTGGCTTCTTCAATCCCTTTCAGTATTGCAGGGTGTATTCCCGAATTATTATCGCTTGCAAATCCTTTATTCATTTCATTAAAAGTTTGTCATATTCTTTGTAAATTCATGCAAATATTTAGATCTGTTAAAGTAAGAAAAAAAAGAAGTTTTATGGAAGATAAAATTGTACTATTTTGGTTTCGGCGCGATTTGCGGTTGCACGATAATCATGGCCTTTTTCAGGCGTTAACATCAGGCTTGCCGGTTTTGCCTGTGTTTATTTTTGATACGGAAATCCTGGATAAACTAAATTCCAAAACCGATGCCCGTGTTTCGTTTATTCATGCTGAAACTAAAAAAATAAAAACTGAACTCGAAAAAAATGGAAGTACGTTAAAAATATTTCATTCAATATCTTTGGATGCCTTCAGAGAAATTGTTGAAACATTCGATGTGGTGGCTGTTTACTCGAACAAGGATTATGAACCCACAGCCCTGGAGCGCGATAAAAAAATAAAAACATTTCTGAAAGATAAAGGGATTGAGTTTCTGCAGTTTAAAGACCAGGTTATTTTTGAAGAAAATGAGGTTCAGAAAGACGATGAAACACCCTACACCGTTTTTACGGCCTACAGCAAAAAATGGAATAAAACGCTGAAAAATAATCCGGTTTCAGCATTCGAACCGGAAAAGAAACTGGATAAATTGTTGAAAGTTTCCTCTTCTTCGTTTCCAAAACTGAAGGAACTGGGGTTTGAATATAGTGATATTGAATTTCCTTCACGTGAATTCCCGGAAGAGGTAATTCGCAATTATGCCAAAACCCGCGATTTTCCGGCAGAAGAGGAGGGAACAACACGACTGGGTATTCATTTGCGGTTTGGCACGGTGAGTATCCGTCAGTTGGTGCAAAAAGCGGCCGAACTTTCGGATGTGTTTCTGAGTGAGTTGATTTGGCGGGAATTTTACATGTCGGTTTTATGGCATTTCCCGCATGTGGTAAATAAAGCTTTCAAACCGAAATACGATTTTATCAACTGGCGAAACAACGAGGAAGAATTCGAGCGCTGGTGCAAAGGGGAAACCGGCTACCCGATGGTGGATGCCGGAATGCGCCAACTCAATGCAACCGGGTTTATGCACAACCGGTTGCGGATGGTTACCGCCAGTTTTCTAACAAAACACCTGCTCATCGACTGGCGCTGGGGGGAGGCTTATTTTGCCGAAAAATTGCTCGATTACGAACTGGCTTCCAACAATGGTGGGTGGCAGTGGGCGGCAGGTTCAGGCTGCGATGCAGCTCCTTATTTCCGGATTTTTAACCCTGAAAATCAGCAAAAAAATTTCGATCCCAAAGATAAGTACGTGATGAAATGGGTGCCCGAAATGGGAATGAAAAGATACCCGGAACCAATTGTTGAACACAAGGAGGCCAGGGAAAGAGCCTTGCGGGTTTACAAGGAGGCGTTGAAGTGAACATATTTTCGTGAAGAATTTAAAAGTGTTGACGACAATTGCTTTTGTCAAATTATTAAACACACCCAGACTGATAAAATAAGCGATAATTATTTTTTCCCTCCTTGTCACATTCTGTTTTGTAAAAGTACTGAAGGATAAACGTGATAATTTTTAAACTTAAAAAACTTATTGAGACAAGTTTAGATTTGAAGTTGGAAAGTACATCAACAAACGCCAGTTCCAATGATAATGGTGTATCTTCCATTACTTCTCGTATTCCACTTGAGAACCAAAGATTAAAAGGGACATCTTATTATTATCAGACAGATAAAATTGTACATTTCACATCAATGCAAAATCTTTTTTCAATTATCAATGAAGGTTCTGTTCGTTTGTACAACCTGAATAATAGCAACGACTCTGAAGAGTATATTCATGCTGCCAATCTATTGAATGACATTTACAGATTGCAAAATTTTAATGAAACAAGAATTAATAAGAAAATTGAAGAAATCAAGGAATATTCTTTTATTCTGTCTTCAACTTCCATAGAATTTTTGGGACAGAAAAAATTTTGGGAAAAGTATGCAGATTGTGGAAAAGGTGTGGCATTAGAATTTGAAATAATTGATGATATTAGTAACTGGGAAAATTTTTATTGTTCAAAAGTTCATTTTAATGAAGCTCATAAATTTGATTTATTGATTAAAGAATGGAATAGTCTACAAAAAAAGGTAGAGAACATTCATTACGATATTAAATTGCATTAGTTGCTAAGTATTAATAAATCAGAATATTGGGGATGGGAAAATGAAGTTAGAATTCTTGCACAACACCCAATTAAATGTAGTAACGTTCCAAGTAGTGAAATCCATTTTAATGAGCGAATTTGTTGGGATTTTCGTTCAAACAAGCAAAACAAAGCAATAAGATACTTTAAACTCCCCTTATGTGATAAAACGGGTAGTTTTATTGAAAAAAATCTAAATGAACGAAACGAATATTTTTGGTCAAAAATTCCAAAATTAAGAATTTTTGATATTCATTTTGGTCCAGAATTAGAAATACCTGCTTTTCGGAGATTTCAAGAAAGATTAAGAACTTATATTTGTAATAAAACAAATGTGTGGTTGAAAAATTTACCAAAAGATAAAATAAGGTTACAGGATTAGTTATTCCCATTAGAGCGGAATTGTATTCTTGTCTTAGTTGAGGTTTCCGGTTGCGGCATCCGCCTGACCAGTTTCGGGCAGGGTTTCTCCCACAGGGATTTCTTTGGAGCCATCCGCCGATTTAGAAATGCCTGCCAGACGACAAGGCAGGCGTGATTTTCATATTATGAACCAACTTACAAATCGCGCTACCTGTTAGGACAGGTTTCGCAGAAACAGCAGCGTTAAATTTAGCCAGTTTTTTTTGGCTGTCCCTTTTGTTGGAAAAAGTTTTACACCGCGGCTTTAGACCGGTGCAGGAAGTGCCTTAGCTAAAACAACGGCTTCAGCCGTTAATGCTTAAATGCTAAAGCTTTCCTTTTACTGTATTTCTGTTCACCGGGCTAAAGCCACGGTGTAATATCCTGTTATCCGGGTTAGAAATAATGGTATTTAAGCGAATAGATTGTGGCAATTTGGGAGGAATACTCAAATTTGTAACCGATTCGGTGTTCCTTATTTTTTCATGGTTGTAAAACGTGATTTGACCAATTGTCAATCTTTAATCCGGTAATTCGTTTAAAATGTTTTTCATTGTTTGTCACCAGAATCATGTCATTATCAATTGCCACTCCTGCAATCAATAAGTCAATATCATCAATAATATTCCCTGATTGCCTTAAATTAGAATATAATTTTGCGGAAATTTTTGCAGAACTGTCAGTCATTGGGATAACCAGGTTGTCAATGACGAAATCTTCGAATATACTCAGTTGCTTAAGCGCGTTTTTTGCGAGCAATCCACCTAAAATCTCATAGTATGTAATTATGCTTATCTCAATTAAATCATAATGTTGGAGGTAAAATTCAAAGTTTTTAACTACTGTTTTATCTCCTTTAAAATAGTATGAAAGAATATCAGTATTAATAAGTGCTCTATTCATCAATTCTACGCCTGTTTTTTTGACGATTACTTATCAGCTTCTCTGTCAAATCTTTAAATGTAGATTCATCGATATCCTGCCATGAACCGGCGTAGGATAAAGTTTTGCTTTTCCGGACAATCTCATGCTCAAGTTTTGAGACGTACTCGTCCAGTTCTTTCAGTTTATCTTTTGGAATACGGTTTATACGCCTTAAAAGTTGATTGCGTCTTTGAATATCTGTAATCATACTTTACTTTTTTTGCAAATATACAAAATAGCATTTAGAATTTACACGGTCACCTTTTTTGCAGTCACTGGTTTGTTCATTGAATCAGCGGCGCTCAACCCTGACAGGTTTCCCAAATTCTGTCAGGGTTAAAAGACCCAAAACCATTAGGCTTTTTTATTTGAGTTATCCCTGGTATCATCAGATTTAAAAAAAATACTTAATTTTGACCTGTAGAAAAATGTAAGTTATGAAGGAACAATATATTACCGACAAAAAAGGAAGGAAAGTAAGTGTTATCTTGCCCATTAGGGATTACCGTGAAATGCTGGATAAACTGGAAGAATTGGAAGATATAAGGGCTTATGACGAAGCAGTATCGGGAAGTGAAGAATCAATCCCTGCAGAACAGGCCTTCACCGAGATAGAAGCAAAGCGTAATGACTTATAAAGTAGTAAAAGACATTCTTACAGTGAGAGTAATCAGAATAGGCCACCGTAAGGATGTTTACAGGTAAATCGGGGTTCTCATCTCTTCTGACTTACAAAAAATTTGTACTTTCACCCATCAAATGACCAAAACTGCACCTTGATGGGAAATATTTCACTGAAACTGTCACATACCGTTTTTAGGAGGAACCAAACAACAGCATATACCGATGAAGAAATTGTGGAAGGGATTCTTGAAAATTCTAATGCAGCCTTCGGGTATATTTACAAATGGTATTATCCAAAAATTAAAAAAATGGTATGGTCGTTTAAAAATACGCTGCTGCTACCCGACGATGTTTTCCAGGAAGGCCTGACCCGTGCGGTGATGAATATCCGCAGCGGCAAATTTAGGGGCACCAGTTCGTTTTCATCTTATCTGAACAGCATTTGCTATAATATTTGCCTGAAAGAACTGAGCAAATACCGGTTTTCGCCACCTGAAACCGAAGTGCCCGACGAAACCGACGATGAGAATTACGAGTTGCTAAGCGCACTGGTTGGCTTAATGCACCGGTTAGATAAAAAATGCCGTTCCATCATCGACCTGCGTTTCAATATTTCTGCACAAAACAAAACGGAAAACCCGGAAGAAACCCGTAAAAACACACCGTTTGAAACGGTAGCCGAACAAACCGGCCTTTCGTCGCAACCGAAGAGGATTCCACTAAACCGGAGTCATTTGAACCGCAGGTGAAAGAACCTGCAAGTTATGCCAATTCCGGCAAATATATTGAAGAAGAATTTACACTGAACTATCAAATCAAAAACGATTCTGTTGTTTTAAGCTGGCAGCCTGTATTTAATACCGAAACCAACATAATTATTCTTTCCCGGGAAACAGAAAAAGAGGTGTTTCGGAAGTTAATCCAGCCTGATTCGGAAAGTATTGCGTTGTATCGTAACGCACTGCCCTCGGGAGAAATAATCTGGTTTCCTGAAGGTTTTGCAATACGCGACACTGTGTTGAATTAATGCCGAATATTATTGTTATTCAACAGTTTCTAAAAACTGTTTTGCGGTCATCACCGGTATCTTTGAATTTTTAAAGTCTTTCAGGTTTCGGGTTATTATTAAATCCTGATCGTACTCAGTTGCTGTAAAATATTGCAGGCCATCCTCAAAATCAGAGAAGGTTTCATCATTCAAAGCCAGTCCCACAACTTTATCATCCAATGGCAATATATTTACAATCAGCCTCAATTTCCTGAGTGTTGATTTTGCCTTGTCCGGGGTCATCTGTTGTAATAAAACATAACTCGTGTTGGCAATTGTCAAAGAAGATACAGCCAATTCAACCAGCTTTCTGTCCGCTAAGGAAAAAAGAGTTGAAGCCTCATCGTAAAAAAGTACTCTCCGGGATAACAAATCAATAACAATATTTGTATCAATGAGTAACTGTTTCATTTGTATTTTTCATTCAAATGGTCACGGTATTCCTTTTTGTAATCAAAATCAGCCGGTAAATCAATAACCCCGCTTAAACTCTCAACCAGAGGTGTAATTGATTGATTTGTCTCCTTCCCTTTCTGCTCGGCAATGCTGCTGAGATAAGATTCAACCATTTTTGAAAGACTAATCTTGTGGTCACGTGCATAAGTTTTAGCCCGCTTAATCACATTATCATTTAACCTCAATGTTAACTTTGTTTCCATAATAGCATTAATTTATTGACGTGTAAATTTAAAATATTTATACGGCAATAACAAATTTATATCTCCTGATCTGAATTATACAATCAAATTAACAGCCCGATTTTTTCTCCTTGCCATGTTTTGCAGCTTACACGTTCCGGTATTTTCACAAACCATTATGAATGTATCCTATAGCACAAAATGAACAAATGTGGCAACAGTTTTTAAGTGGAAGAATGTTTTATTAAAAATTAACCAATTGAAAATGTGCAAGATTAATTAAGAAACAAATAAAAAATTATGCTCCGATGAAAAAATATTTTAAACCGGGTTTAAACAAATCCAGGCACGATGAAAGAAATTACATTATCCCCAAATCTTTATCGCGTAAAAATTTTGAAGAATGGATGGCCGGCAATAAAACTGCCATCAGCGATTTTTTGGATTACCAGATTCATATTGAAATATTGGGCGATTG
>NZ_JBSQIC010000031.1:0-36855 GCF_055108615.1 Tangfeifania sp.
GATATTTCCAATTTCATCAATACGCTGCTGCGGGTAAGTCTCATCCGGTTTTACTTCCAGTGCCGACTGGTAAGCCGTGCGTGAAGGTTCGTATTCTTCCAGGTTGAACAGGCTGTCGCCACGGGAAACGGCACGGTTGTAATTCCGGTCGCGTTCAGCTTCCAAAGCGGCCAATCTTGCCTGCTCTGCTGCTTCAGCTTCAGCAGCGAGCCGGGCACGTTCCGAAACAATTGAATCGATTCGGGCCAGCATTTCATCAGGATAGGTTTCTTCGGGTTTGGCCTGTTTGGCCTCGTTGTAACCCGTGCGGGCAGCGTCGAACGATTCGTTTTCAAAATCGCGGTCGGCACGGGCAATGGCAGCGTCGTAGGCTTCCTGTGCTTCCTGCTGACGGGAAATCATTCCCCTGATTTCTTCAATACGAACAATCGGGTATTGTTCTTCCGGCTTCACATCCAGAGCTTCCCTGAATTTTCCAACAGCTGCCACCAGTTCATTTTCTTCCGTCAAACGGTCGGCTTCATCAACAATCGCCTGGTATTTTTCATCCCGTGCCCGGGCTTCCGCTTCCAGACGAGCTTGTTCGGCAGCTTCTTGCTCGGCCAGTAATCGCTCCTGTTCAGCAACCATGGAATCAATTCTGCCAATCATCTCCGGAGGATAACTCTCGGATGGTTTAATATTTTGTGCTTCCTGATAGATTTCCCTGGCCTCCGGGAAATTCTCCGCTTCAAAACTTTCATCAGCCCGGGCAATCAGTTCGCTATATTCATTATTAATGCGTTCCCGTTCAGCAAAAATGGCATCAATCTCCGAAATTTTTTCTTCGGGATAATCTTCATCCGGTTTTACGCCAAGCGCTAACTGGTATTGTTTTTTTGCCTGCTGATATTCTTCTGAATTAAATAGCTGGTCAGCTTCGGAGATTAATCCTGCATATTGTTCATCGAGTGCCTGCCGGGCAAGGATTTCATCAATCTCATCTATTCTTGAAAGTGCGTGCTCATCTTCAGATTGAAGCTCTAAAGCCTGTTGGTATAAACTTCTGGAATTCAAATAATTTTCATCTTCAAACGCGACATCAGCCTGGCTTATCAAACGGGCAAAATTACGTTCAGTTTCCAGAATTTCTTCAATTTTGGCAATTTGCTCATTGGGCCAATCTTCATCTGAAAAAAGATCAACTGCCTGCCTGTAATCAGCCAGTGCTTCAGAATATTCTTCGCGTTTGAAAGCCCTGTCGGCCGATTTTATTAACCGGTCGTAAAGGGTACGATTGGCCAGCCCGTACATCAAATCTTTAATTTCCTGAATTTTGGCAGTGGCCACCTCGTCGCCCGGTTTAAAAGTGAGCGCTTTTTCATAATAAGAGATGGCCTCTTCGTAGAATTGTTTCTCATAGTTGAGTTCAGCCTGAAAAATGGCTTCATCGTAACTTTTTTGTTTTTCAGCATTTTGGGCCTGCCGGTTTAAAATGGCATTCACCTCATCCAGTTTTTCCTGCGGATAGGATTCATCGGGTTTCAGTGCCAGTGCCTGTTCATAGGCCGTCTGCGCTTCCTTGTAAAGCAGTTCGTTAAAAGCATTATCGCCCTGTTTCACAAGTTCGTCGAATTGCCGGGATAAATTTTGTTGGTCGAAAATATCATCTATTTCAGCCAGACGTGCTTTCGCATGTTCATTTTCAGCATTAATAGACAGAACCCGCTGGTATGAACTCTTAGCTTCGAGGAACTGTTCTCTTTCAAATTGCAGATCGCCCTGTTTTAAAAGAGCCTCAAGACGTTCGGCCAGTGCTTTTTCCATTTCGCCGGCAACCATCAGCAAACCCAGTAAATCGTTGATTTCAGCTATGCGGTCTTTGGGGTACTGTTCGCTGGGAAAAATCTGGCTGGCAGCTTTGTAACCATCGAGTGCATTTAGAAACTGCTCATTATTGTATTCGGACTCAGCCTGTTCAATAAGCTGATCGTATTCTTTTTGCAACTCAGCACGTTCGGCACGGGTGAGAGCAGCAAGATAATCAGACTCATTATCAATCATCTGCGACTGAAGAATGGCTTGTTCAATGAGGTGCTTTATCTGTGCATTGTTATAATACACATCAGAAATAAAATTATCAACATCTTCGCTGTAATAAATTTTCAGCACTGTATTTTCAGAAAAAGTTCTGTCAATTCCTTCAATTTCAGTAAAAAGGTTGATATCAACCGGAAATGGTGGAAACAGTGGATCCGATTGTAAAACACTACGTGGCACATGGGTATCGGCTACAATTTTTTGCGGGAAATTATCTTCGCGGGTAAAAACAAGCGTGAATTCGTGGTTGTAATTCAATTCCACCCGGTAACGGCCATCGGGGCCAATTCCATAGTTGTCCATCCGGTTCCCGTCTCGGTACATCTGAATTACCGCACCGTCAACACTTCCTTCTTCAACACTAACCGTTCCCTCAACAGTTAACCCGTTGCTTCGCTGGGCAGTTAACTGCGAAACAGAAAGCAGGAAAATCGCAAACCAAATAATTTTGAGGTATAATCTTGTCATATTTTTTTTATCAGCTGATAAAAAAACGAAAATATAATCAATTAATTATAACATGTCCTCTATTAAATCCGGCATTTTTGGAGCAAATAATTTTATGTTTTTAACCGATTTTTAGGAGAAATGTGTTAGTTTGTTCCGCCGATCGACTAAATATAATTTTTGATGAAACGCGAAACCAGCCTGTTTGCAGCACTTTTACCAATTCTGATCCTGATTACATTGTTAACTTTCAATGTTATTCTTTTTGAAGATACCCTGTCGGGTGCCAATCAAATTGCGTTGTTGCTCGCTGCAGCGCTGGCCGGGCTTGTTGCCCACCGCCAGGGATTAAAATGGATTAAAATAAGGGAGAAAATTGTCTCGACCATCGGTTCGGCCATGCCATCCATTTTAATTCTTCTTTTAATTGGTTCCCTGGCCGGTACATGGATGATTAGCGGTGTAGTTCCGGCCATGATTTACTACGGACTCGATATTATCAGCCCAAAGATGTTTCTGTTCACGGCTGTTGTGGTTAGTGCAATAGTAAGTGTTGCCACAGGGAGCTCATGGTCAACTATAGCCACAATTGGCGTGGCATTACTGGGAATTGGAAAAGCACTCGGGATGAATGAAGCGGTGGTTGCCGGTGCAATAATCAGCGGCGCGTATTTTGGCGATAAAATGTCGCCGCTGAGCGACACCACCAACCTGGCACCTGCCATGGCCGGAACCGATTTATTTACCCACATCCGCTACATGATTTACACAACAGTTCCTTCGTTAATAATTACGTTTATCATTTTTCTGTCGATTGGTTTCAGCTCCGATTTTTCGGGTTCAATGAACAACATCAGCACAGTAAAATCAGCCATTGAAGGAACTTTTAATACCAATCCGTTGCTATTTCTGGTGCCCGCCATTTTACTGACCATAATAATCCTGAAAGTTCCGCCGTTGCCTTCGCTACTGGCAGGCACACTGCTGGGCGGGATCTTTGCTGTTATTTTTCAGCCTGAAATTGTAAAGGAAGTGGCGGAAGTTACGGAAAATTACACAAAAGCCTCCTACCTGTCGGTAATGCAGGCCATGTTTGGCGATGTATCGCTGATTACTGCCGATGAAAATGTAAACGAACTTCTCAGTACATCGGGAATGCGGGGAATGCTCGACACAGTTTGGCTCATTCTTTCGGCCATGGTATTTGGCGGCGTGATGGAATCGGCAGGCCTGCTGCAGCGGATTACCCGTCCCATTGTTAAATACGCCAAAAGCACCGGCAGCCTGGTTGCATCAACTGTTGGCACCTGCCTGTTTTTCAACACCACTGCAAGCGACCAGTACATTGCTATTGTGGTGCCGGGACGAATGTATCGCAAAACCTACGAAGAAAAAGGACTGAAACCCGAAGTACTGAGCCGAACGCTGGAGGACAGCGGAACAATGACATCGGTACTCATCCCCTGGAATACCTGTGGTGCCACACAATCGCGTGTTTTGGGTGTGGCTACCGGCGATTACCTACCTTACGCCTTTTTCAACCTGATTAGTCCGGTAATGACCATAATTTTTGCTTATTTCAATATAAAAATCAGGCGGATTGAAAGACTAACAGAATAATTAAATCGAATTCACTATTAAATGTAAATCAGAAATTAATTAATTTTGTATAAAAAAGTTATGAATTCGGAAGCTTACAAAATACCAGCAAATTACAGTCAGGTTCTAAAATTAGTAAAACAATTATCAGCCAAGGATAAAATCAGGTTGAGCAAAGAACTTGCGAAAGAAACAGTCGAAACAAGACTAAACAGGTTACTTGAATCTTTTCGAACCGATGAATTATCAGAAAACACCATCAATGAAGAAGTTGAAAAAGTAAGAGCCGAAATTCATGCCCGCAAATAAGATACTCAAAGTTATTATCGATACCAACTTGTTCATTAGCTTCCTTATTGGGAAAAAATTAGTTTCATTTTCAGAATGATTATCTTTGTTTCATGCCCGGATTTTTAGAACAGGAAATAAAATTTTTACCCGGAGTTGGGCCCAAGCGTGCCGAACTACTGGAGAAAGAGCTGAAAATAAAAACATTCGGCGACCTGATTTATTATTTCCCGTACAAATATATCGACCGTACCAAATTTTATAACATCTCGGAAATCCACGCGCAAATGCCTTACATACAAATAAAGGGCAAAATCAGGATCATGGAAACCGTTGGAGAAGGGAACAAACAAAGGCTCACCGCGCGTTTTTACGATGAAACCGGCAGCCTGGAACTGGTGTGGTTCCGGGGCATAAAGTGGCAAAAAGAAAATCTGAAACTCAACAAAGAATACATTGTTTTTGGTAAGCCCAGTGAATTTAACGGACGGATAAATGTGGTGCACCCCGAAATGGAGACAGAGGAAGATAAGCAGCTGAAACCATCGGGACTTTTTCAGGGGTACTACATTACTACTGAAAACATGAAAAAAAAGTACCTCAATTCAAAAGCAATTCATAAACTTCAACTCACATTACTTCAACTGGGCAAAGGCAAAATTGATGAAACGCTACCGCACCCCATTCTTAAAAAACTGAGACTCATTTCGCTGGAAAAAGCGCTGACTGCCATTCACAAACCCGAAACTACCAACGAACTCAAAAATGCCCGTTTCAGGCTGAAATTTGAAGAACTTTTTATTATTCAGCTGAAAATTCTGGCTTTAAAACATCACCGTGAAAATAAATTCAAAGGGTACCATTTTAAACAAGTGGGGTATAATTTCAATACGTTTTACAACGATTTTTTGCCGTTTGAACTCACCGGTGCCCAAAAAAAAGTGATGAAAGAAATTCGTCGCGATGTGAACCGGAATGTTCAGATGAACAGGCTGCTACAGGGCGATGTGGGCAGCGGAAAAACCCTGGTGGCCTTAATGACAATGCTTTTGGCTATGGACAATGGTTTTCAGAGTTGCCTTATGGCCCCCACCGAAATCCTGGCGCAACAACATTTTCAGTCACTTTCCGGTTTTTTGCAAAACATGCCCTTAAAAGTCGGACTGCTCACCGGTTCCACCAAAAAAAGCGAACGCCGGCAACTTCACGAAGAACTGGAAAACGGAACACTGCAAATATTAATAGGCACCCACGCCCTGATTGAAGATGTAGTCAACTTTAAAAAACTGGGCCTGGTTGTTATCGACGAACAGCACCGTTTTGGCGTGGCCCAGCGGGCAAAGCTCTGGAAAAAGAACGATTTGATTCCGCCACATGTTCTGGTAATGACCGCCACTCCCATCCCACGCACGCTGGCCATGACCGTGTACGGCGATTTGGATGTTTCAGTAATTGATGAACTGCCACCCGGACGTAAACCCATTGAAACCTATCACTTTTTTGAAAACAAAAGGAAGCAGGTGAATAACTTTTTGAGAATGCAGCTGCAAAAAGGCCGGCAAATTTACGTGGTTTACCCGTTGATTACCGAATCGGAAAAAATGGATTTGAAAAACCTGGAAGAAGGATTCCGGCATATTTCGGAAGCTTTCCCGGATGTGAAAGTGGGCATGGTACATGGCAGGATGAAACCCGACCAGAAAGAAAATGCCATGCAAAAATTTAAAAACAGGGAAACCCAAATACTGGTAGCCACCACTGTAATTGAGGTGGGTGTGGATGTTCCCAACGCCTCGGTAATGGTAATCGAGAGTGCCGAACGTTACGGTTTGTCGCAGCTGCATCAGTTGCGCGGACGTGTTGGACGCGGTGCCGAGCAGTCGTACTGCATTTTAATGTCGTCGTATAAAATAAGCAACGAAAGCCGGAAACGGTTATCAACCATGGTGCGCACCAACGACGGGTTCGACATTGCCGAAGTGGATATGAAACTCCGCGGGCCGGGCGACCTGGAAGGGACGCAGCAAAGCGGCATTGGTTTCGACCTGAAAATTGCCAACCTGGGGAAAGATGGCGAAATACTGAAACTCGCCCGCGATGTGGCAAGCGATGTGCTGGAAAAAGATCCGGGCTTGCAACAGTCTGAAAACCGAATTCTGCTTAAAAGCCTGCGTGCCGGCAAAACCGGCTTCGACTGGAGCTCGATCAGTTAACGGCACGCCATTACAAACATGTCATTTCGACTTTTTAGGAGAAATCTGCTACAATAATAAGATTTCTCATCTTCGTGCCTCAGATTCGAAATGACAATTTCTGATTTCACACCTGATATCACATTAAGAACTTGTCATCTTAAAAAATTCAGATTGAATCAACCGGGTAATTTTTCCCGGTTTTTTGTTTCCAACGGGTTTGTCATCTACCTGGATTACGGGTGTAATTTCAGTGCCGGTGCCGGTGATAAACAGTTCGTCCATTTCAAACAGTTCTTTTTCTGAAAAAGCCTTTTCCTGCAAAAATACTTCAAGTTTGTCGCATATTTCAAAAACCACCTTCCGGGTAATTCCGGGCAGTATTAAACTGGAAAGCGGATGCGTGTAAACTGTTCCGTTTTTCACTCCAAAAACACTCGAGTGCGTGGCTTCGGTAACAACTCCGTTGCGAACAAGGATGCATTCTCCGCCACCTTTTTCAACGGCTTCGTTAAAAAGAAAAGTATTGGGTAGCAGCGAAACCGATTTAATATCGCAACGCAGCCAGCGGATATCTTCGTGTGTGGTTATTTTAATCCCGTTTTCAATATTTTGAACAGACGATGGGAAACTGAAAGCAAAAGCGTAAACGGTTGGTTCATACTTGCCAGGGAAAGAATGTGTCCTGGGATGCGTTCCCCGTGTAATCTGAAGATAAATACCTGCATGGTTTTCCGTCAATTGATTATCCACCAGCAATTTTTGGAAAACTGATTTCAAATTGTCTGTTTCACCAAAATCAATCCGGATTTCCCTGAGGCTTCTTTCGAGCCGTTCAATGTGATCCGCGTAACGAAAGGGTTTACCGTTGTAATATTTTATCACTTCGTAAACGCCATCGGCAAAAAGGAAACCGCGATCGTTGGGTGAAATGCGGGCTTCTTCCCCCGGCACAAATTTCCCGTTTAAATAAACCGTTTCACTCATTGCCGCATATTTTTCAGCGTTTTAATCTCTTCTGCCCAACGCTGGTCGTCAGGTGTTTCCAATATCAAAGGAATTCCGTCAAACCGGCTGTCATTCATAATCATCCGGAAAGGCTCCCAGCCGAGGGTTCCCTCCCCCATGCTATGATGCCTGTCAACTTTCGAGGCCAGTTCCTTTTTTGAATCATTCAGGTGCATTCCTTTCAAATATTCAAAACCGATCACGTCTTCAAATTCACGAAAAACATTTTCAAAATTATTCAGAATGTCGTAACCTGCCGAATAGGCGTGGCACGTATCAATGCACACTCCCACCCTGCTTTTATCCTCCACCTGGTCGATAATTTCCTTAATCTGATAAAATGAAAATCCAAGATTGGTGCCCTGCCCTGCTGTATTTTCAATTACGGCTGTTACTCCTTTTGTTTCTTCCAATGCCAGGTTGACAGATTCGGCAATAGTTGACAGGCACTCTTTTTCGCTTATTTTATTGAGATGGCTGCCCGGATGAAAATTGAGGCGATCGATGCCAAGCTGCTCGCAGCGTTGCATTTCATCTAAAAAAGCATTGCGCGATTTTTGAAGCGCCTCCTTTTCAGGATGGCCCAGGTTAATCAGGTAGCTGTCGTGCGGTAAAATATGGCCGGCTTTATAACCGTACTTTTCACAGTTTTCTTTAAACTTTTTGATATTCTCCTCAGTCAGCGGTTTTGCTTTCCATTGCCGCTGATTTTTAGTAAACAATGCAAAAGCGGTTGCTCCTATTTTATGTGCATTTACCGGTGCATTTTCCACTCCGCCGGCAGCGCTCACATGCGCTCCTATGTATTTCTTATTCATAACAATTTGCTTTTAAAAACGTAATAATGACACTGGAATAGTTTTTGCAAATTCAGTACTGATGAACAGTGAAGCGAAATTAATTTTATTGTACCAATTAAAAAACCGGAATACCATGAAAAAGATAATTTTTTTGCTGATAGTGCTTTTTACAACGGTAAAAATAACCAACGTGCAAGCACAGGAAAAGAAAAGCCGGAAGGAAATCAGGGCTGAACGCCAGGCTGAAAAAAAGAAAGAAATCAAAAACATCCTGAAAGAGAAAAACTTTGTTTTCAGGCCCACACATGCCATGCCCATGGGTGGCGGAACCATTTACCTGAATTATTCATTTGACGTTAAAATAAAAGGCGACACCATTGATTCTTACCTGCCTTTTTATGGTCGGGCGTACCATGTTGATTACGGTGGCCGCAACTCAGCATTCGACTTTACCGAGCCGGCTGAAGAATACAAAATGGAAAAAGACGAAAACGGGTACGTGGTTGATTTCGATGTAAAAAAAGGAATGGATCACATCAGTTTCTCCTTTAAAATTTCTGAGCTGGGGTATGCCACATTGAATGTTATCAGTACCAACCGGCAGGCCATTTCGTTTTACGGGCGAATTGAACCACCGGAAGAGGAATAACTCCCGAAAAATTTTCAGCACCTAAATCCCGAAAGGCAATTTATTAACCAGCTCAATTTTTTCGGGTGAAACCTTTGCCTGCATCGGAATGACTTCCACGCCAGAATCAACGGCTTTTTTCAGCATGTTTGAATAATCCGGATCGATTTCGCGGGCAGGGGCAAAAATATCCACATCGATGCGCGGAACAATGTAAAGCATCACAGCGCGCATTCCCTGCTTCTTCACATCAATCAGTGTTTTTAAATGCTATATCAAAGTTGTGTGCGGGCAAACGGCACAATATTTTGCGCGGCAAATTCATTATTCAGGTATTTGTAGTAACCGGTAATAGCAATCATCGCTGCGTTGTCCATGGTATATTCAAACTTCGGAATAATTAAGTGCCATCCTTTTTTGTCGGCTTCTGTTTTTAGAGCGCTTCGCAAACCGGAGTTGGCCGAAACCCCGCCGGCAAGTGCAATTTCTTTAATACCTGTTTCTTTGGCAGCCAATTTTAGTTTACTTAAAAGAATTTCAATAATGGTATGTTGCAGCGAGGCGCAGAGATCATTTTTATTCTCTTCAATAAAATGTTTGTTCTCTTTTAAGTTATCGCGCAAAAAATACAGGAAATTCGTTTTTAATCCGCTAAAACTGTAATCGAGCCCGGAAATCCGTGGTTTCGAGAATTCAAACCTGCGGGGATTTCCCTCTTTTGCCAGCCTGTCCACATGCGGCCCGCCGGGATAGGGCAATCCCATCACTTTAGCACATTTGTCAAAAGCTTCTCCGGCAGCATCGTCAATGGTTTGGCCAATTACTTCCATGTGCAGGTAATCGTGCACTTTTATAATTTGTGAATTGCCGCCCGAAACCAGCAGGCACAAAAACGGGAACCGCGGCGGATTAAACTCCGCATCTTTCTCTTTAATAAAAAGCGCCAGCACGTGACCCCGCAAATGATTTACTTCGATGAGCGGAATTCCGGAAGCCAGCGAAAAACCTTTGGCAAACGAAGTTCCCACCAGCAACGACCCCAGCAAACCCGGGCCACGGGTAAAAGCAACTGCCGAAACTTCTTCTTTGGAAATTCCGGCCCGTTTCAATGCCAGGTCAACTACCGGGATAATATTTTGCTGATGCGCCCGTGAGGCCAGCTCAGGAACCACTCCTCCATATTCCTCGTGAACTTTTTGGCCGGCTACCACATTCGACAAAATTACCCCATCGCGTATAATGGCTGCCGAGGTGTCGTCACACGACGATTCAATCCCCAAGATGGTAATTCCACGTTTTTTAATCTCCGTCATATTGTAATTTTCATTTGAATCGTTATTTTTAGCGAAACCTTACTTTTCCGATAAAACACATTTATGCTATTTATTAAACCATAGTGGTTAATAAATAAAGGAACTATTCCTAATTTTGTTTCCGAAAAAAACTAAGTTCGTTTAATAATTAAAGGACAAAAATATTAAAAAAGGCTGGAAAATAGGATTGATTGTCCTGGCATTCATAATTGGTTTGCTGGGCGGGGCATACTGGGCGTTGCACAGCAGCAATGTTCAAACTTTTCTTACCCAGACAATTGCATCGCGGTTGTCAGACAGGGTCGATGCCAGGATTAGCGTGGGAAGAGTTGACATCTCACTTTTCAAAAATATTATTCTCGAAGATGTGCTTGTGGAAGATCAGCATCAGGATACCCTGATATTTTCACCAAATGTGTCTGCAAAAATCGACAGCATTCAATTCAGGAAAAAGAAAATTGTACTGAACCAGCTTACATTTTCCGACAGCCGAATAAAAGTAAACAGCGATTCCACCGGCCGGTTTAATTTTAGTTTTATTATTGATTCACTTAAAAACATAAATACCCACCCCCCTAAATGGCAATTTTATTGTAACAATTTTAATTTTCACAGCCCAAAAACTTCAATTCAGAATTTTACACCAGACGAAGGAATAAAACTGTACCGGATCCAGGATTTAATACTAAATATTTCTGATTTTTTACTGGCGCAGGATTCGTTGTTTTTTAAAATCAACCAGCTCTCTTTTAACGACAGCAAAAATTTTAAAATCAATGAATTACAATCGGATTTTAGTTTAGCCAACAAAAAAATTGAACTGACCGGCCTCACGCTGAAAACCGACCGCTCAAACATTCCCGAAAGTAAATTCATGATTGAATTTCCTTCCGACGAAACGGAAAATTCATCAGCAAGCACTCAAATCGATTTTAGGTTTGCTCACTCAAAAATCAGTTTTTACGATGTTTCTCAGCTAATTCCCGCGCTGAAAGGCATGAACCAGGTTGTAGATTTTTCGGGCCGGATTTTCGGGAGCCTCGACGATTTAAAAGGCCGGAACCTTGTGTTAAGTACCGGGCAAAACACATCGGCCAAATTTGAGTTTTACGCCAACGATATTTCGGATCCCAAAAACCTGTACCTTTTTGTGGACCTGAAAAATTCGCAAACGTCGTTTCAGGATTTGAGCCGGATTAAACTGCCTGAAAAATGGGGAACCGGGTACCTCCGTTTTTCCGAGTCGCTGTACAAAGCCGGGGTTTTCTCTTACAAGGGAAACTTTACCGGGTTTTTAAATGATTTTGTTGCATTTGGAACCCTTTCCAGCGATATGGGGATTGTTAACACCGACGTGTCGGTTACTCCGGATAAGGAGCGGCAGGTTATTTACAGGGGGAAAGTTGCCACCGAAAATTTTATGATTGGTGAACTTTTGGGAATCGACCTGGTGGAAGATATTACTTTTGACGGTACGGTTGACGGATATTTCGACCGTGACGACCAGTCGGTGGCAGGTGCTTTCAACGGAAAAGTTGACAGTGTAAACATTAACGGATACAACTACAAAAACATCCAGATTGATGGCATTTTGGACAACCGCATGTTCGATGGCTTAGCCATAGTGAATGATCCCAACCTCAAATTTGATTTTCTCGGAACACTGAATTTCAACCCCGAAGTGCCTGTTTTCGATTTCAGGGTGGAAATGGACAAAGCGCTGCCAGGCAAACTAAACCTGAGCACAAATTTCCCCGACTCTGAATTATCGTTTACAATGACCGCCAATTTTACCGGCGATAAACTGGATAACCTCGCTGGCTCTATTGCCGTTGAAAATGGCATTTACAAAAACCGAAACGGGGAACTGAACCTCAAAGGAATGGAACTTCAGTCGGTTACCGGCGGGGCAATGAAATACCTCTCATTTACCTCCGATTTTTTTGATATTGAAATAAATGGCGAATACCATTTTCAAAACACACTCAATTCATTTGAAAAAAGTATGAGCCGTTATATCCCCGCCATTAATTACGAAAGACTGGCCACTGCAAAAGATAATAATTTTGGATTTCAGCTCGATGTGAAAAACCTCGACGAACTCACTGCAGTTTTTTCACCAGGGCTCAAAATTGAAACTCCATTTCTGCTCTACGGAAGACTCGATTCTGAACAATCGGTTTTTGAATTAAAAGGAAGTATCCCGGGCTTTAACACCAATAACCTGATGGTAAGAAATATTTTCATAAGCAATACTCCTGAGAACGACAAATTCTTCTCAAAATTCAGGTTTGGAGAAGTACGACTGAGAAACGGGATGAGCATGGACAATTTAACCATCAATTCGGAAATTAAAAACAATACAATCGACAACCTGACAGCATGGGGCAATCCAGACGACATGAGTTACAGCGGAGAGGTAAAAACCAGAACCATTTTTACCGAAAATGAAAATTCGAAACTTCCGATCATCCGGGTTGAAGGTTTCCCCACACATGTTAACATTGCCGATACGGTTTGGCAAATAAGTCCTTTCACGGCTACAGCCGACAGTACCCACATCGAAATAAACGATTTCAATTTTTTTAATAAAAATCAGCACCTCAGCTTAGATGGTGAACTTTCTGAAGACGAATCGAAAATATTAACACTGGTTCTCGAAGATTTGAATTTAAATAACGTTGGCACGTACCTTAATAAAGATCTTCCGCTTGGAGGGATTGTTAACGGGTCAGCCGGCCTTAAGGATTTTTACGGTAAACGCATCATATTTTCCGATATAAACGTCAGTAACTTCAATTTTAGAGACCAAAAAATTGGAGATGTTGTGCTAACCAACGAATGGGATTACATTGAGCCGGTTCTTAATTCTGAACTAAAAATCACAAACAACAACCGGGTAAGTCTTTTTGCCGAAGGCTATTACAACCCTGAAAACAACGAATTAAATTATGAGGCAAACGCTGACAGTCTTTCACTTGTAATTCTTGAAACTGTTATTCAAAAAACTTTTTCAGATATTAGCGGAAATGCCTCCGGCAAACTGAAGATCCACGGCACTACCGATAAAATTTTGTTCGACGGAGCGCTACATGGATCAAATGCTGAATTGACCATCGACTACACGCAGGTAAGCTATCATTTTACCGATTCGGTATATTTTAAAGGCGACACGTTGCTGTTCGACAGGATTACAATTTACGACAAATCGGGAAACCGCGGAACTTTTGACGGCACCATCGTGCACACCAATTTCCAGGATATGATTTACGACCTCTCGGTTTATACTCCCAAAATTGTAGCCATAAACACTACCATGAGAGACAACAGTCAATTTTTCGGGAAGGTAGTTGGCAGCGGAAGAATAACTATAACAGGCAGGGGAAAACAGGTAAGAATGACTGGTAGTGCAACAACTTTAAATGGCACCAGTGTTAATATCTCATTGGAAAATGAGGGAGAAATCGAACGCTACGATTTTATCCGGTTTGTTTCATCAGAAAATGACGAACCCCGCGAATTCGTATTTCCTGAAACCGAAGAAGGTGATTTTAGCCTCAACCTCTCCATTAACGCAACTCCCGAAGCCAGGGCTCAGCTTATTTATAATGCTCAGATAGGTGATGTGATTAGAGTACAGGGCGAAGGAACTTTGCTTTTGGGAATGGATAGCGAGGGAAATATTACACTTTCGGGGAACTACACCGTTGAGCAGGGCGATTACCTCTTTACGCTTCAAAATGTAATCAATAAACGTTTTTCAATTGAACAGGGAGGAACCATCGAATGGTCAGGAAATCCTTATGAAGCTACAATTGACATTAATGCTGTTTACCGGCTAAAAGCCTCATTGTACGATTTGCTTGTTGATTCATATTACGAAGATATTTATCAAAGCCAGCGTGTTCCTGTTGAATGTAAAATTTTACTTACCGAAAATTTATCCAACCCCAAAATTGACTTTGCCATTGACTTTCCAACCGTGGAAAGCCGTTTGGTTGAAGAGTTGCGGCAATATTTCAGCACACCGGAAAAAATGAACAAACAAATTCTTTCGCTGGTGGTTCTCGGAAAATTTTACACCCCTGATTACCTTCGCGGAACATACGAAGCACAAAACCCGAACCTGATTGGCACCACGGCCAGCGAGCTTTTTTCAAATCAGTTGAGCAACTGGCTTTCGCAAATTAACAGCAATGTGGATATTGGCCTGAATTACCGGCCCGGAAACCAGATAACAAATGATGAAATTGAACTGGCCCTGAGCACCCAAATGTTTAACGACAGGGTAACCATCAACGGAAATATTGGGAACAACAATAATCCCAACTCAACCAACAGCAGCCAGCTTGTGGGCGATTTTGACGTAAACGTAAAACTGATACCGAGTGGAAAAATTCAGTTTAAAGCCTACAACCGTTCCAACAATAACCTCATTTACGAAACGGCTCCGTACACACAAGGAATCGGGTTTACTTTCACTGAAGATTATAACAGTTTTAACGATTTGTTACAAAAGATGAAAAATATATTCACCCGAAGAGAAGAGGAATAAATTATCAGAATTGAAAAACCCGTGGTTATTAACGATGAAATACTTCCACGCAAAGTGTTTACATTATCAGCCACGCTCGACCACCGCGTAGTTGACGGCTCGCATGGCGGCAGGCTTTTCAGGTTTATAAAACACATCGTTAAAAATCCGCAGCTACTCGAAACAAAACCCGACGCATTGTAAAATACCTCTGCTTTTTCAGGATTGAAAATTTAATCACCCGCCCAAAGCCGCATAAATTGTTGTATAGCATATTGAATGTTTTCCGTGTACGAACACGAAAACAAAAAATTTTTATTAATTTTGTAACAACCATGCAATAATATTTTTATTAACGTCCTGAAAATTAAATAATTATAAAAAACAATAAACAAATACGGATTAAAGACATTGCTGAAAAAGCAAAAGTGTCGATAGGAACAGTTGACAGGGTTCTTCACAACCGTGGTGAAGTAGCTGAATCAACCAAAAAGAAAATACTGAAAATAATAAAGGAGCTGAACTATCAACCCAATATTCTGGCCAGCACTCTGGCTTCGAAAAAATCAGCCGTTTTTGCCACCCTGTTTCCGCAGCCCCCTTCTTCTGACGGGTATTGGAACAAACCTGTAATTGGCGTAAAAAAACGTATTTCAGAACTTCAGCAATACAGTGTGGAGCTGGTAAGATTTACTTTTCAGCAAAACAACCCGCAAAGTTTTGTAAAAACTGCTGAAAAAATACTGGAATTGAAACCCGACGGAGTCATTTTAGCTCCGTTTTTCAAAAAAGAATCCCTTCAATTTATCGGAGAACTGAAAAAACAAAACATTCCTTTTGTTTTCATCGATTCAGAAATTAAGAATGCCGATCAGCTTGGCTACATCGGCCAGAATTCTTACCAAAGTGGTTTGGTTTCGGGTAAACTACTCGATTTGATGCTCCCCTCAGGAAATATCCTCATCATTCATTTTGCCAAAGAAATGGATAACCAAAACCATTTGGTACAGCGCGAAAAAGGTTTTTACGACTGGTACTCAAAAAACAGCTACGACAATCACCAACTTTTCACCATTGAAGTGCCCGATACTTTAGATGAAAAATGGATGGAACCTGTAGTAAAAATGATTGATGACAAAAACATCAAAGGTATTTTTGTAACCAACTCCAAAGTTTTCAATGTGGGGCGCTTAATCGAAAAATACAAACCTGAAAACAGGCTGAGAGTCATTGGGCACGACTTGCTGAAAGAAAACATTGCCTTCCTGAAAAAAGACATTGTTCAGTTTCTTATTTGCCAGCGCCCCGAAGAACAGGGATACAGCGCCATCAATAAACTGTTCAGGCATGTGGTTCAGAAAAGAGTGGTGCCCAACGAAAACTATACCTCCATCGATATCGTAACCAAAGAAAATGTTGATTATTACAAAGAATTTAAATAAAAAAGTATGTTAGAACCAATATCATTTGAAGACCTTCGGGGAAAAGTTTGTGTTATAACCGGTGGTGCCGGTGTGCTCGGAAGCACTATGGTCAGGGCCTTGGCATCGACCGGAATGAAAATAGCCATTGCCGATATCAACAAAGAAATTGCCGATAAAGTTGCAGCAGAAATTGCTGCTGAATCAAACGCACAGGTTATTGGAGTTGCCGCCAATGTTTTAGACAAAGAATCACTTGAGCAGGCTAAAACCATTATCAATGCCCGGTTGGGCGACATTGACATCCTGATAAACGGCGCAGGAGGAAACAGCCCGCAGGCCACCACAAAAGTGGAACAAATGAAAGAGGAAGACATTGGCAACCTGGAAGATACTTTTTACGGGTTGGAAATGGAAGGCTTCGATAAAGTGTTTGATCTGAATTTCAAAGGCACACTGCTCCCAACAATGGTTTTCACCAAAGACATGCTTTCACATAAAAAAGGAGTAGTGCTCAATATTTCGTCCATGAACTCCTACCGGCCACTCACAAAAATTCCGGCTTATTCAGCGGCCAAAGCTTCCGTTAATAATTTTACGGAGTGGCTGGCAGTGCACCTTGCCAAGGTCGGAATCAGGGTAAATGCCATTGCTCCCGGCTTTTTCATTACCAACCAGAACCGCTTTTTGGTGATGGATGAAAAAACCGGCAATTTTTCACCCCGTGGACAAAAAATTGTGGACAACACCCCAATGGGGAAATTTGGAGAACCCGAAGATTTACAGGGAGCAACCTTGTTCTTACTATCCGATATATCAAACTTTATTACCGGTATCGTTATTCCGGTTGATGGCGGATACAATGCTTTTGGAGGAGTTTAAAAAATTGTACCATATAGAACTTTAAACTGAATATTATGAAATGATAAAAGTGGAAGCTTCACGCGGAGGGCATGGTGGCGGCGACCAGCGGTTGCAGGATAAAATATTCCGCGACCCGGACATGCCCGATCCTTACAAACATTCGGCCGGCACCCGCGACGGTGCCATGTCGTGCCTCATTGGTGTGGCAGCACGCAAATCCATCGACGAAAAACGCCCGGTAAAAATTGAAGAACTGACGAGCATTAAACCACACCCCACAAGGGGAGTATAGAACTTTTAGCCGGTACATGAGTGCTGGCTTTACTTAATACATTTTCCGTTTACGTTATCGGGAAAAATTTGAATACAAAAAACAATTATTATGAGTATTGAATTGAAAAAAAACTGCAAATATGCTATGTTGGTCCCTACGAGTATGGGGACACGAATTATACCCGACAACGGACAACCGGTTCATGCGAGCGATAAATTTACGCTGTATGCAACCAGCGCCGAAACAAATGTGGCCAGTATTTCATCGTATCTGGGCCTGCCCGTGAAAGTGCTCACAACTTTTGTAAAGGACAGCCCCATTGCAAAGTTTATACAAAGTAACCTGAAAGCACGCCACATGGATTACGAAGGCCCGGAGGTTGAACAAGGTTCTCCGTGGGGTTTCCGGCACCAGATAAATATTGCCGACAGCGGATTTGGCACCCGCGGACCGCGTGTTTTTAACGATCGCGCCGGTGAAGTGGGCCGAACGCTGAATTCAAAAGACTTTGATCTGGAGCGAATTTTTGGAGAAGAAGGCGTACAGGTTGTGCACATGTCGGGGCTTATTGCTGCACTTTCTGAAGAAACCAGCAAATTCTGTCTCGAAATTGCACGGGTTGCAAAAAAACACGGCACCCGCATTTCATTCGACCTGAACTTCCGGGCATCCTTCTGGAAAGACAGGGAAGCAGAATTGCGCAAAAACTTCACTGAAATCGCCAAAGTTTCGGACATCTTAATCGGCAACGAAGAAGATTTCCAGCTCTGTTTTGGTATTGAAGGACCACCCGCGGGAGGTGAAGGAATCGGTGCTAAAATCGAAGGATTTAAAGGCCTCATCAAAAGGGTGAAAGAAACTTTCCCAAATGCTTCGGTATTTGCTACCACCCTGCGCGAAGTGGTGAGTGTAAATGAACACATGTGGGGTGCCATTATGCTCGAGGGTGACGATAACTGGCAGGTAATTGAACCGCGCCGTATAAACGTACTCGACCGCATTGGCGGTGGCGACGGATTTGTTGGTGGTTTGCTGTACGGCATTTTAAAAGGCTGGGAACCTGAAAAATGGCCGCAGTTTGGCTGGGCAACCGGTGCCATGGCCACCACATTTCTTACCGATTATGCGCAACCTGCCGATGAAGATATGGTTTGGAGCATTTGGTCGGGAAACGCAAGAGTGAAAAGATAGAGGCCCCCTCCAACTCCCCCGATGGGGGAGAGAAAAGCGGTATAAAATCGCAAACTCTTTATGAATTTTTAGCCCCCGGCTTCAGCCGGGGGACAGTGACAAAACAAAAAAACCGGGCTTTAGCCCTTAAAACTGAGATAATGATTTACTACGAAAACGGATCGACAGAAACAATTCTCAAAGCAAACGATCTGAAAAAGGGTTTATTTGAAGCGCTCGAAAAAATGGGTGAAAAGAAAAAGGTGCTGGCTGTGCCGCCGGATTATACCCGGCTGCCTTCGAGGGCCGGCGAACTTACAGAGTTTGCATGGAATTACTACGGCGATAAACTCACCGATATTCTTCCGGCGCTGGGTACCCACTCCCCCATGACAAAGGTTCAAATCAGCCACATGTTTGGAGACACACCCAAAAATCTTTTCAGGGTACACGACTGGCGCAACGATGTGATTACGCTGGGGACCGTTCCTTCGGAATATGTAAAAGAAGTTTCAGGCGGCGCTGTTGATTACTCCTGGCCTGTCCAGGTAAACAAACTTTTGGAAGAAGGCGGATTTGACCTCATTCTTTCCATCGGGCAGGTAGTGCCTCACGAAGTAGCAGGAATGGCCAACTACAACAAGAATATTTTTGTGGGAACAGGTGGCTCGGAAGGAATCAATAAAAGTCACTTTATTGGTGCTGCTTATGGTATGGAAAAAATGATGGGACGGGCCGATACACCGGTGCGGAAGATTTTCAATTATGCATCGGAACATTTTGCTTCGCACCTGCCCATTGTTTACGTTCAAACGGTTGTAGGGCTGAATGAAAAAGGGAAACTGCAAACCTACGGATTGTTTATCGGAGACGATTACAGTGTGTTCGACAAGGCTGCGAAACTGTCGCTGGAGGCAAATTTTGAAATGGTTGAAAAACCGCTGAAAAAAGTAATCACCTGGCTCGATCCCTCAGAGTTTAAAAGCACCTGGCTGGGTAACAAAAGTATTTACCGCACCCGCATGGCACTGGCTGACGACGGTGAACTTATTGTACTGGCACCTGCGTTAGTGGAATTTGGCGAAGACAAAGAAATCGATCGGCTCATTCGCAAATACGGTTATTTCGGAACTCCACATACAATGAAAATGGTAGAAGAAAACGAGGATCTGCGGGCAAACCTGGGAGCCGCAGCACATCTTATTCATGGTTCATCCGAAGGTCGCTTCAGTATTACCTATTGCCCGGGCAACCGACCGGAAAACCTTACCCGGAAGGAAATTGAAAATGCCGGCTATAAATATGCCGATATTGAAGAAATGACAGAAAAATACAACCCGGAAAAATTGAAAGACGGATTCAACACCATGCCCGACGGAGAAGAAATATTCTACATTTCAAATCCGGCTATCGGTTTGTGGGCTTATAAAGACAGGTTTGAGTACTAAAAGCCCCTCCCAACCTTCCGCCAATTGGCGGAGAGGAGTTAAAGGAGCCTGATTTCTTTTATTAGTATGATTCAAAATAAAATGAGATATGAATAAGTTCAACTCAGATAGAAAGCCCAAATTCTCCCCCTTGGGGAAGCGAGAGGGGGCTAATGTACGCTGGGGAATAATCGGCGTTGGTGCCGTAACCGAAAAAAAAAGCGGGCCGGCATTTTATAAATCAGAACATTCTGAATTGGTGGCAGTAATGCGTCGAAACGCAGAAAAAGCGGCTGATTACGCCCGTCGTCACAACGTTCCAAAATGGTATTCTGACGTATCAGAACTTATTAACGACATGGAGGTGGATGCCGTTTATGTGGCTACCCCACCCGGGTCGCACGCGCATTATGCCATCGAAGCAATGCGCGCCGGCAAGCCTGTTTACGTGGAGAAACCCATGGCACGGAATTATGCCGAATGCAAAGAAATGCTGAAAGTTTCCGAAGAAACCGAAATGCCCCTGTGGGTGGCCTATTACCGGCGCAGCCTGCCCGCTTTTTTAAAAATAAAAGAGCTGGTAGAAACAGGTGCAATCGGGAAGCCGCTCACAGTGCATGTTACTCTGCATAAAGCTCCGCGCGAAACGGATCGCAACCAGCCACTAACCGACTGGCACGTAATTCCTGAAATTAGCGGTGGCGGCTACTTTTTCGATTTGGGTTCCCACGAACTGGATTACCTCGATTTTGTTTTCGGCCCAATAAAAAATGTTACAGGATTGGCAACAAACAGGGCTGGTTTGTACCCGGCAGAGGACACTGTAGTTGGAACATGGGAACACGAATCGGGAGTTACCGGCAGCGGAAACTGGTGTTTTGTTACGGATGAATCGGCCGAAAAAGATGAAATTGAAATCATTGGCGATAAAGGAAAAATCATCATTCCCTGTTTCACCCACGGAAATGTACAGGTTATCAGGCCGGAAGGAATAACAGAAATGGGATTCAATAATCCTGAACACATTTCGCAAAACCTCGTTCAACAGATAATAAACGAATTGCGTGGCGAAGGAAAATGCGTAAGTACCGGCGAATCAGCTGCCCGCACTGCAAAAGTAATGGATGAAATGGTAAAAGGATATTATGAGAATTACAAACCACATTAGACACATTAGTTTATATTTTTAAAATGATTACACAGAAATACATAAATGAGTTAACCTATAAAATAACCGGGTTTGCAATAGAGGTTCATAAGGAACTTGGTCCTGGACTTCTGGAAAACTTTAATTGTACAAATATTTGGAGAGAAGGCCAAAGAACCTTTGTAACAGAAAAATTCAGGGAACTACCTAAAATTTGATAATTTTAAGAAAAAATATCTTTTTCAAAATTTAACTATTGTGACCTAATGTGCCTTATGTGGTTCAAAATAATATAACATGAAACGAGCCATGATAATATTTCTCACACAAAGGAATCATTATATAGGCGAGTTCCATCGAATACCTTTTAAATTAAGATTATAATGAGATGAAAATAGTAATCGACAATAAAATACCATACATCCGCGGAGCATTCGAACCGTTTGCCGAAGTTGTTTATTTGCCCGGTAACCAAATTACACCGGAAGTGGTAAAAGATACCGATGCACTGATTACCCGCACCCGGACCAAATGCAACCGGGAACTGCTCGAAGGCTCCAAAGTAAAATTTATTGCAACTGCAACAATTGGTTACGATCATATCGACACCGAATACTGCAAACAGGCCGGGATTGAATGGACCAATGCCCCCGGCTGCAACGCAGAAAGTGTGAACCAGTACATTGCATCTGCCCTCTTTTCCTGGTCGATGAAAAAACGTACCGACCTGGCAGATAAAACCATCGGAATTGTCGGAGTTGGTCACGTCGGGAATAAAGTAGCACAGCTTTGCGAAACCGTTGGAATGACAGTTCTTCTGAACGACCCGCCACGCGAAAGAGTGGAAGATCCGGAAAATTTTGTGTCTCTTAAAAGAATCCAGGAAGAAGCGGATATTATTACGTTTCATGTGCCACTTAATATGACCGGAAAAGACGCTACTTTCCACATGGCTGATGAACCATTTCTTCAGAATCTGAAAAAAAAGCCGTTGCTCATCAATTCCTGCCGGGGCGAAGTTTTTGACTCCGAAGCGCTATACAATGCTTATGAAGCTGGTGATATTTCAGGATTTATACTCGATTGCTGGGAAAACGAACCTGACATCGATCTGGAACTGCTCAACATTTCCGAATACGGAACACCGCATATTGCAGGTTATTCAAAAGATGGAAAAGCCAACGGCACCAAAATGAGCGTGCAGGCCGTCAGCCGTTTTTTTAATTTGGGAATAGATAACTGGAAACCTGAAAATGTAGAGGAACCAAAAAATCCACTCATAAAAATCGATGGTGAACAACGTCGTGATTATTCAATATTGGCAGAAGCAATTTTATCTACATACCAAATTGAAAATGATGACGAAGCGTTAAAAGATACGCCTCATCATTTTGAGCAACTTCGGGGTGATTATCCGGTACGAAGAGAGTTTGCAGCACATACAATTGAGGCGAAAAATGTGGAAAGGAAAACGTTGGAAATTTTACAAAAATTAAGATTCAATATATTGGAATAGCTGTCATTCCCGCGCAAGCGGAAAACTCATAATATCAGCACGATGAAAAATTTTGATTTTTATGTTTACATCCTAACAAATAAATGGGAAAAAGTCCTTTACATTGGAGTAACCAATAATTTAAAAAGACGGCTGGAAGAACATAAAAACAGAGATACAAAAGGATTTGCAACAAAATACAATGCTGATAAACTGATATATATTGAACATTTCAGATATATAAACGATGCAATCAAACGAGAAAAAAGACTAAAAAAGTGGAAACGGGAATGGAAAAATGAGTTAATAAATAAGGTGAATCCAGAATGGCGGGATATGGCTTCAGATATAGATAAGATTCCTGCTTTCGCAGGAATGACAGTTTGCAATTCAAAAATTATAATTAAAATGAATAATATGAAAAAATTAGCTGACATTGGATTAATCGGGTTGGCCGTAATGGGCGAAAACCTGGTGTTGAACATGGAAAGTAAAGGTTATACCGTAGCGGTTTATAACCGGACAGTAGAAAAAGTGGACAAATTTGTTGAAGGCCGGGGAGCCGGGAAAAACTTCATTGGGGCGCATTCCGTCGAGGAACTGGTTGCGTCGCTCGAACGCCCGCGCAAAGTGATGCTGCTGGTGAAAGCCGGCCAGCCGGTTGACGATTTCATCGAAAAAGTGATGCCGCATCTCGAAGAGGGTGATATTATTATCGATGGCGGAAACTCGCATTTTCCTGATACCATTCGCCGCACAAAATATGTGGAAAGCAAAGGTTTTCTGTACATCGGAACCGGTGTTTCCGGCGGCGAAGAAGGTGCACTGAAAGGCCCCTCGATGATGCCGGGTGGCTCGCCGGATGCATGGCCGCACGTGAAAGAAATTTTCCAGAGCATTGCCGCAAAAGTGGAAGACGGCCAGCCTTGCTGCGACTGGGTGGGTGAAAACGGCGCCGGCCATTTTGTAAAAATGGTACACAACGGCATCGAATATGGCGACATGCAGATTATTACCGAGGCTTACCACCTGATGAAAAACCTGCTGGGCATGAGCAACCAGGAAATGCACGAGGTATTTAAAAAGTGGAACGAAGAAGAACTGGACAGCTACCTGATTGAAATCACCCGCGATATTCTGGGCTATAAAGACGAAAACGGCGAAGAAACCGTGGAAATGATCCTCGACACTGCCGGACAAAAAGGTACCGGAAAATGGACTGGAATTTCGGCGCTGGACCTTGGAATTCCGCTTACGTTAATTGGAGAGTCAGTTTTTGCTCGTTGTCTTTCAGCACAAAAAGATTTACGCGTTGAAGCCTCGAAAGTTATTAACGGCCCGCAGCCGAAATTTGACGGCGATAAAAAACAATTCCTCGATGACCTGAAAATGGCGCTTTACGGGGCAAAAATTATTTCGTATGCACAGGGCTACAACCTGATGATGGAGGCAGCACAGGAATACAACTGGAATTTGAACTACGGCGGTATTGCCCTCATGTGGCGCGGTGGATGTATTATCCGTTCCATCTTTCTGAAAGATATAAAAAAGGCTTTCGAGAAAAATCCCGAACTGCCCAACCTGCTGCTCGATCCGTTCTTCAAAGAAAAAGTGGAATCAGCCCAGGAAGGCTGGCGCAGAGTTTGTGCCACCGCGCTTACCAACGGAATGCCGGTGCCTGCACTCACCGCTGCCCTCACCTATTTCGACGGGTTCCGTACCGAACGCCTGCCTGCCAATCTTCTGCAGGCTCAGCGCGACTATTTTGGCGCACACACCTACGAAAGAGTGGACAAACCACGCGGCGAGTTCTTCCACACCAACTGGACCGGCCGCGGTGGTGATACTGCATCTTCTACTTATAACGCATAAGAACAGTTTTTGCAAAATTGAAACGGGAAAGTCACATGCTTTTCCCGTTTTTGTTTTCAAAATTTTCCTCAAATAAACCAGACAAACATACGTTCTTTATAAAAGCCTGAAGGTGAAATGAATAACGAAAAACCGGCAAAATCTAAACCGAACCTGTTAAAAGTAGCTGTATATACACTTCCCGCCTGCCTGATAATCCTTGCACTATTTTACTACTGGTTTGCCATGGCCGACCGAAACGAAGTTTTTTTATATTTCCACATGCCACCGAGGGTGCCCGACACTTCGCCATTCAGCTTTGTAACTGCCAGCCGTTACTGGATGAGCGGACTTGTCGCTTGCGGTATTGTGCTGCTGGTTTATTTTCCTGCCAGTTTCATTCTGTTTTGGGCAAAGAATAATTACATTTGTAAAACAGGAACCAATGGTGAAGACAGTGCCGGAATAGGTTTGATGTTAACAAAAGATTTCCTGGATAAAAACAATGCAAAGGTTGAAATTGCAAGTTCTCCCGGTGCAGGAACCCGTTTTACCATCAGATTTTAACCATGATGAACAAAACACAATGATTAACGTGCCTTTAAATGCCTGAATATTGATAGAATGAAAGTCGGAAAAATAACCACAATTGACGATGTGTTGCAATCGTTAGATAAAATTATTTTAATAGCTTTAATCAAAATTTAAAAATCAAAAAAATGAAAATATTGCGTTTTGGAATCCTTTTTTTAACCCTCGGAATACTATTCAGTTTTACCTCAAAAGCAGATGTGACGTTACCTAAAATATTCAGTTCCAACATGGTTTTGCAGCAGGGAATTGAAATCCCAGTCTGGGGTTGGGCCGATAAAAATGAACGTATCCGCGTAACATTTAACAACGAAACGGTAAGGACACGTGCCGATAAGGAAGGAAACTGGATGGTGAAACTTCCGGTTCAGAAATACGGAGGGCCATTTACCCTGACAATAAACGGCAAAAATACCGTTGAATTTACAAATGTGATGGTGGGTGAAGTTTGGATTGCTTCCGGGCAGTCGAACATGGAAATGCGCGTTGACCAAAGCAACAACGCCGAAGAGGAGATTGCAGCAGCCAGCTATCCATCCATCCGGCTTTTTACTGTCCCAAAAGCTGTAGCACAATTTCCAAAGAATGACATTAGCGGTGGCGAATGGGTGGAATGCTCACCCGAAACTGTCGGCGCTTTTTCGGCTGTGGCCTATTTTTTCGGACGTGATTTGCACGACGAGCTGAAAGTTCCTGTCGGCTTAATTCACTCATCGTGGGGAGGCACTGTGGCCGAAACCTGGATAAGCGGAAATACCATTAACCAAGATCCTGATTTTAAAGCTCAGCTGGTTGAATTGCAGCAAATGGACTTGGAGCAGTACCGTCAGGCAAAACTTGAGCAAATAAGGGAAATCCTGGGAGGCGAAGTGCCTACCGAAGACAAAGGCATCGTTGACGGCAAACCGGTTTGGTCGGCCCTGGATTACAACGACGACAACTGGAGAAGCATAAAAACCCCCATGTACTGGGAAAACCAGGGATACATCGATATTGACGGAATTGGCTGGTACCGCAAAGAAATTACGCTCAACGAAGAACAAACCAAATCCAACCTGACACTTCACCTCGGTAAAATCGACGATTCCGACATTACCTTTTTCAACGGTATTGAAATTGGCAAAACCGAAAATATGTACGACGGGGAACGCATTTATTCCATCGATAAAAAATACCTGAAGCCGGGCGACAATATGATTGTGGTACGCGTGCACGACACAGGTGGCAACGGCGGCATTTGGGGCGATCCTGAAAACCAGTTTCTGGCCATCGGAAACGAAAAAATGGATATTTCGGGCGATTGGAAATTCCGCATATCGAAAGCTGAAGTCGGTACAGTGAATGTAGGCCCCAACTCCTACCCTACGCTTCTGTTCAACGCCATGATAAACCCGCTTCTACCTTACGGAATAAAAGGTGCCATCTGGTACCAGGGCGAATCGAATGCCGGCCGGGCCAAACAGTACCGGCGCATCTTTCCGGCATTGATAAACGACTGGCGCGATCACTGGCAATTGGGTGATTTTCCATTTCTCTATGTCTCACTTGCCAATTACATGCAACCACAGGAACAACCCTCTGAAAGTGCATGGGCAGAACTGCGCGAAGCCCAATCGATGACACTCAGTTTACCCAACACTGGCATGGCACTGGCTATTGATATCGGTGAAGCCAACGATATTCACCCGAAAAACAAGCAGGACGTGGGCAAACGTCTGGCACTCGATGCCTTTAAAATTGCTTACAACAGGGATGTGGTAAATTCAGGGCCCATGTATAAATCGGTTGAATTCAAAAACGGAAAAGCATTTGTTACTTTTTCGGAAATTGGTTCGGGCCTGAAAATCAAAGACAAATACGGCTACATCAAAGGTTTTTCAATTGCAGGCCCCGACAAAAAATTCCACTGGGCGAAAGCCGAACTGAGAAACGATAACACCGTGGTTGTTTATTCTGATGAAGTGCCAAACCCTGCAGCCGTGCGCTACGGATGGGCCGATAATCCCGACGATGCGAATCTGTACAACAAAGAAGGATTACCTGCCAATCCGTTCCGAACCGACGACTGGCCGGGAATTACCAAATAATTCACTTTTCTTTTTGTTTGAACTACAATATGAGCTGCTTTTGTGTATATTTATACTTATTTGTAAATGAAAAAATTGACGGTTTCGATACCGACCGCGACTGGTTTTTGCGGGCTTACGACTTTTTCGGAAACAAAGTGGGCAGCCAGGAATGCGAAGAAGGAAAAATTTTCATCGAATCGAACGGATTCTGCACCATGTCCGAAATCGGCAAAGAAAAAAACTGGCCGCAAATAGCGCTCGATTCCGTTAAAAAACACCTCGACAGCAAATACGGCATCGTGCTGCACAATCCACCCTATTCTGAATACGACCTCAGCAAAGGAGAAATAACGAGCTACCCTGAAGGTTACAAAGAAAACGCGGGCATTTTCTGCCACAACAATCCCTGGATAATGATTGGGGAAACCGCTGCCGGGAATGGTGAACAGGCATTTGAATACTACAAAAAAATCTGCCCTGCTTACCTGGAAGAAATCAGCGATTTGCACCGGACTGAGCCTTATATATATGCCCAGATGATTGCCGGCAAAGATGCCTGGAAACCGGGCGAAGCCAAAAACTCATGGCTCACCGGAACAGCGGCATGGAACTTTTTTGCCGTTTCGCAACATATCCTCGGTGTTCAGCCCGGTTACAACGGACCGGGTATTAATCCCTGCATTCCCAAAAACTGGGACGGATTCACCGTTCAGCGGAAATTCAGGGGAACTTCTTTCAATATTAAAGTGATGAACCCATTTCATGTTTCAAAAGGAATAAAAGAGTTGTGGGTGGATGGTGAAAAAATGGATGGAAATAAAATTCCGGTTCAAAAGAAAAGTTCCTGTAACGTAAAAGTGGTGATGGGATAACAGTCCGTCCAGCGACTATGGCCCGCTTGACGGATAAAACTATTGGCATTTCGTTTTGCCCAATCAGCTTAAAATAGCAGCTTGACAGTTGATAAAAAATCATTTCGCTGTTTCCTGTGAATTTGTATCTTCGAAAATCCAAAAAATTTTATCACAGTTAAAAATAATTTTCTATGCAAAGAATAAAACAACTCACTGTTTCCCTGCTGCTTATTGCAGGCTTAACGTTTAGTGCCCGCGCGGCAAATGACTCCGGGTTACTGCGCTTTCCCGACATTAACAACGATTTGGTTGCATTTGTGTATGCAGGCGATATCTGGACTGTAAATGCAAACGGAGGCGATGCCCGCCAGCTCACGTCGCACGAAGGAATGGAACTGTTCCCCAAAATTTCACCCGACGGAAAATGGATTGCCTTTTCGGGCGAGTATGCCGGCAACCGGCAGGTTTTTGTGATGCCATCGGAAGGTGGAACACCCCGGCAGCTGACCTGGTACAATTCGGTGGGTGTGATGCCCCCGCGTGGTGGTTTCGACAATGTGGTGCTCGACTGGACACCCGACAGCAAGCACATCCTGTTCCGCTCCAACCGGACAGAATTTGGCGAACGAAACGGAAAATATTTCACGGTAAGTATCGACGGTGGTATGGAAAAACCGCTGCCAATCGTTAACGGTGGTTTCGCCGTTTTTTCTCCCGATGCCAAAAAGCTCTGCTTCACACCGGTTGACAGGGAGTTCAGAACCTGGAAACGGTACAAGGGCGGACGCGCAACAGAACTCTGGATTTACGATCTCGAAAATAATACATCGGAACAAATGACTGATTTTGCCGGTTCCGACCAGTGGCCGGTTTGGGATGGCCAAAACATCTTTTTTGCATCGGACCGCGACCTGAAACTGAACATTTACAGCTACAACACCGAAACCAAAGAAACCCGGCAAATCACTGATTTTTCAACCTACGACGTAATGTGGCCTTCCGGTCAAAACGGCCAGATGGTTTTTGAAAATGGCGGATTCCTCCATAAAACAAACCTGGAAACCGGCGAAACCGAAAAAATTACGGTGAATATCAATTACGATAACCCCAACCGGCTGCCCTATTTCAAAAATGTGAAAGACAATATTCACAGTTACGCCATCTCCCCTACCGGGAAACGGGCTTTGTTCGATGCCCGCGGCGATATTTTTTCGGTTCCGGCAGAAAACGGGATAACCCAAAACCTGACAAAAACGCAGGGTGTGCGCGAAATTTATCCCAACTGGTCGCCCGACGGGAAATACATTGCCTATTACTCTGATGCCACCGGCGAATACGAAATTTACCTGCTCGAAAACAGTAAGGATGCAGAACCAATGCAGATTTCTTCCGGTTCGCAGGCCTGGAAATACGACAGCGAGTGGTCGCCCGACAGCAAATACCTGCTTTATTCCGACCGAACCCTGAACCTGAAACTTTTTGATGTAGAGGCAAAAAATGAAGTTATCATCACCAAAGGAGCCACCAGCGAAATCAGGGATTACTCCTTTTCTCCCGATTCACGTTGGGTGGTGTATTCAAAAGAATCGGACAACGGCCAGTCAGGCGTTTGGGTACACAACATCCAGAAAAAAGAAAACCACCAACTTAGCGGCGATATGTTTAACGATTATTCACCGGTTTTTTCAGCAGGAGGTGAATATATTTTCTTTTTATCGAACCGCGATTTCAACCTCGATTTCTCGAGTTTCGAATTCAATTACATTTATAATGATGCCACCCGGATTTACGCAATGGCGTTGCAAGCCGACGGCCCAAAACTGCTGAAAGACAAAAACGATACTGAACCTGTAAAAACTGAGGATCAGGAAAAAGAAAATAATTCGGATGAAAACGGAAACGAAGAAGAGGCTGCTCAGGTAGAAATTGATTTTGAAGGAATAACCGAACGCGTAATGACATTACCGATGGGTACCGACAATTACCGTAACCTCACTGCAGTAAAGGGTGGCCTGCTGTACATTGCAGGCGGCAAATTGCAGAAATACGACATCGAGAAAGAAGAAAGCACTGAAATCATGGATAAAGTACGCCAGGCTCTGGTGTCAGCCAACGGGGAGATGATGCTGTACCGCTCGGGCAGCGATTTTGGCATTACTGCCATTAAGCCCGGAAGCAAGCCCGGCGACGGCAAGCTGAACCTGGAAAAAATGGATATGAAAATTGACCCGGTAAAAGAATGGGAACAAATTTATAACGATGGCTGGCGCATTTTCCGTGACTATTTCTACGTGGAAAACCTGCATGGTGTTGACTGGGATGAAATAAAAACCAATTACAACAAACTGTTGCCCTATGTTGGCCATCGCGCCGATCTTGACTATATTTTGAGCGAAATGGTCTCCGAATCGAACACCGGCCATGCTTATGTGAACTGGGGTGATTTTGAAAATCCTGAACGTGTGGAAGGCGGATTGCTGGGCACGCGCCTTGAACCGGATTCGAATGCCGGCAGGTTCCGCATTGCCGAAATTTACCCGGGCGAAAACTGGAACGACAGCCGCCGTTCACCGCTTACTGAAGTTGGAGTGGATGTAAACGAGGGCGATTACCTCATCAGCCTGAACGGACAGGAAATTAAAGCCGGTGAAAATCCTTATCGCTTCCTGGAAAACAGTGCCGAAGAGCTGATGGAGATTACGGTCTCTGAAAATCCGGATGGCAGCAATGCCCGCACTTCACTCATAAAACCGGTAAAAAGCGAACTGGAACTCTTGTACCTCGATTGGGTGAATGAACGTCGTCAAATGGTTGACAAACTTTCAAACGGACGGATTGGTTACATTCACGTTCCAAATACTTCGTACGAAGGCAACCGCGAGCTTTTCAAGGGAATGTACGCTTACCACAATAAAGAAGCGCTCATAATCGACGATCGATACAACGGAGGCGGTTTCATCCCTGATGTAATGGCCGACTTGCTCGACCGCAAAACGCTAAGCTACTGGCAGCGAAACGGGCTGAACCCAATGCAGACACCCGGTGTTGCCCACGACGGACCGAAGGTGATGCTCATCAACGGCTATTCATCATCAGGTGGCGATGCTTTCCCCTACTACTTTAAAAAGAAAGGGCTGGGCCAGCTCATTGGTACGCGCACATGGGGCGGACTGGTTGGAATTTCGGGCAATGCATCGCTGGTTGACGGCGGCAGCATTTCGGTCCCGCAATTTGGGGTATTTGACGAAAACGGCGAATGGATAATTGAAGGGATTGGCGTGTATCCGGATATTGAAGTAATGGACCGCCCTGAAGAACTGGCCAAAGGCAACGATCCCTCGCTTGAAAAAGCGGTGGAAGTGCTGCTAAAAGAACTGGAAGAAAATCCAACTAAAAAAGTGGATACACCTAAGCCGCCGGACCGGTCAGGTTTTATTGAGAAAGATATTCGATAGGAAATAGCTGGAGCGCTTTCCACCAAATAGTTACAAAGTGGCGAATCGCGCAATTTATTCACCCGGTGACTCCGAGTCACCGGGTGAATGGTGGCAGTATCAAATACTCATTAAATATTCAGCACTCGGCGCAAAGGTTTCGGGTGCCATTTCAACAAAAAAGTTTTTTACACCTCCAACTTTTGCCGCCTCAAAAAAGACCTGCCAATCAACTATTCCCTGGCCAACAGGAACCTGCTTTTCCTGTTCTTTTGAATAATCGGCTAAATGTGCAGAAATAAATCTTCCCGGATGGTTTCGGAAATAATCGGCAGCATGATAGCCAATATCCACCACAGCTACCTGAAACTGCATTTTTACCAGTTCCGGGTCGAGTTGATCGAGCAGGGCATCGTAAATCAAAACATCGCCACGCTTTTCAAACTCCATGTGATGATTGTGAAACCCCATCTGAATACCGGCTTTTTTGGTTTTTTCACCAATCAGGTTCAGTTCGTCGGCAGCCTGGCGGTAATCATCCACCGATGCATCTTCCGGCAGCCAAAAACTGGAACAAATCATTTGATCCATTCCCAAATCTTTCGCCCATTCAATCCGGTTATCGAGGTGGTCGCGTAACTCACCCATCGTGTAATGCGAGCTGACACATTTCAATCCGCTGTCTTCAATCACTCGCCGCATCTCTTTTCCCGACATGTCATTAAAAACTTCAAAGCCACTGCCAGTGTAGCCAAGAGGTGAACACATTTCCACCTGTTTGTAGCCCATTCCCGCCATCTTTTCCAGCGTTCCCGAAAAATCTTCGAAAAGCTGCTGGCGGATTGTCCACACCTGAAAACCAAATTCATCGGGTGTCGATTTTGCTGCTGACAGTGCGTGTAATGGCAAATTTCCCAACAACGCAGCACCACCAACAATAGCGCTGGTTTGTTTGATAAAATTTCTTCTTGTGTTTCTCATTTCATTGGTTTTATAAATATTTCCTGTTCTATTTATTATGCTACCACACCGGTAAATCATCTTTTCCTTTCCCTTTTGGGGAAGGTCAGGATGGGGCCTAAATCTCTTCCAGGCTCCAGCCTTCCCGGTAGTCCCTTTTCAGGTATTGGTTTGCGTCGGGCACATTGGTAATTTTTCGTTCCGACACATCGTATCTCAGTGTTTTTCCTGAACGCAACGCGGCAGCATACAGGTTTACAGCCCCGGTAATTGGCCAGGCATAATCAAAACTGCCCTCAAGTGGCTCATTATTGCGAACTCCTTCCACAAACAGTTTTATTCCTGACTTCCGTTCATAAGTAATATTTTTCTTCAGTTCACGCGCCAGGTTCATATCTCCTGACAAAACATACGGTTCGCTGAGTGTAAATTGAGAGGAAAGAATTTTCCCATTCGTGCCAACGAACATCATTCCTTCGTCCGGAAATTCTTTGCCTTCAGCATAAAATTCTTCCGGAACAGGTGGTCGCATTCCCCCGTCGTGCCAGATTAAATCGACTGCCGGACGATTTCCTTTTGCCGGATATTTGAATCTTACTGAACTGGCAAACGGAAACGAGTAATCATTCTGAATTTTATAGGCCGTTGCATTGGACCGCGTCCCGCAAACATGGCTCAGGTTGGGTTCAATAATAGTTGGATTTTCGAGCTCGAGCCCGCGGAAAACAGTCCACAGACTGTAGTGCCCCATGTCGGCCATGGCACCGCCGCCAAAATCGTACCAGCCCCTGAAAACCATGTTGGTGTAATGCGGATGGTAAGGGCGGCTGGCTTCGGGCCCCAGCCATAAATCCCAGTCGAATCCTTTAGGCAGTGGCGGTTTGTCTTTGGGCATTTCGGCGTATTGTGGCCACACCGGTCGGTTCGACCAGTTATGCACTTCCTTCAGTTCGCCAATAACACCGCCGTTAATCCAAGCCAGTACCTGCTCCATCGATCCGTTGCTTTCCCAGGGAATAAAATGAGTGATGACATCTGATTTTTTTGCCCTTTCAATAATCTTGAAACCCTCTTCCAACCTGTTCGAAATGGGTTTGTGCATGGTGATATGAATGCCCCGTTTCAGCGCAGCTGCAGCTATAACACCGTGTAAGTGGTCGGTGGCCATTATTTTCACCGCGTCGATGTCTTTTTCTCTCTCCAACATTTCGCGGAAATCGGCATAAGCAGCACATTTATAATTACTTTCCGGCCGGTTTTTCGCATAATAGGCATCAACAATTTCTTTCCCGTTATCCCGTCCGCCCGGAATGGTATTGTCGCCACCAGGCATCCAGTCGGGATTATCAATTGTTTTCCGAATTTCGTTCCGTAAACCATTCGGGCTCCAGTCGTAATACCCTATGGCTTCTTTTTGCGGATCGCATACTGCAATCACCTGCGCTTCCGGAATCCCGAGCAACTCAGGTAATTCGCGTAACCCCTGTGTACCGGCACCGATGTAGGCGATATTAATTTTATCGCTGGGAGCCACATGCCCACTGCCTCCCAACACATGTGCAGGTACAACTGTTAACCCCACTGCAGCCGAGGTTACACCTCCTATAAACCTTCTGCGGTCGATTAAATTTTCATTGGAGAAAGCTGTGTTTTTAATTAGGAAAGTTGAATCACTCTTTTTCTTTTCCATGATTTCCGGTTTAGTTTTTATTATTGACAGGTATAAAATTACGGTTTAGTTTTGTACATAAAAATTAATTACAAGGTAACTTTCCAGATGATGTCAAAAATTTCTGTAAAGGGAGACGACACTCACCCGGTTTATCAATGGCTTACCCAAAAAAGCAAAAACGGCAAAATGGATTCGAAAATAGATTGCAATTTTCAGAAGTGACTGATTGATAGGGTTAAGCCCAAAGTGAAGCCAACCAATGAAAAAATTCTGGACGGGATAAAAAATTAACCGGGCATGAAACTCAGGCTTTCAACTCGTCCTTAACTTTTTTCAGTGTTTTAACAGAGTCTTTGTATCCCTGTTTCATTAATTCCTCAATCTGGTCGGTATTGGTGCGGTTAAACGATGAAAGATCGGGTTTTATCAGCAAATCAGCATCTTCGGTTTGTAATTTCGAGGCGGTCATCAAGGTATAATGAAAACTGTTCAGGATTACATCCAGGATATTGCCAGGGCGCTCATAGGCATGTTTGGCATTTAAATCGACACCAATTACATAATCGGCTCCCATTTTACTGACCGTATTAATGGGCACATTTTCCACGATTCCTCCGTCAACCAGCAATTTATCATCTATTTCAACCGGGCTAAAAATCCCGGGAATGCAGGTGCTGGCCATTGCCGCCCGGGCGACAGGGCCTTCCTTTAAAACTACCTTTTCGCCTGTAGTTACATCGGTGGTAACCATCGCAAGCTGAATATCTGAATCTTCAATGTTTTTATCGCCAAGATAATTGATTATAAGCTCCCCCAGCTTTTCGTTGGATAGCAATCCGTACCTCGAAAGCGTAATTCCTGTAATATCCATCCAATTCAGTTCCGAGGCAATCTCCTGAATTTCCTGCCAACTTTTTTTGAAGGCAAAAAAAGAAGCGACAAATGCGCCGATACTGGTTCCTGCAATGTAGCTGATTTCTATGTCATTTTCAGCCAGTGATTTGAGCACCCCCACGTGTGCTGCTCCCAAAACAGCACCGCCTCCCAGTGCCAGTCCAATTTTCTTCATAATTCAAATAATTTTGCACACAAGTTACAATAAACTGGTTAAATCAGCTCAAAAAAAAGACCGGAAAATCCGGCCTTGTGGTGCGGTGATACTACTCACGCGCAAAATTTCTTAATGTGTTGTTTTTAAAACTACTCTTCTTCGAACCTGATAATTTCAACCGGGCACTGTTCAGCGGCTTCTTTTATGTCGTCTTCATTTGCAGCAAAATCAGCGTCGTCTTTCACAAAAGCTTCGCCGTCATCGTTCAAATCGAAAACTTCCGGACAAACATCGTTACAAATTCCATCGGCTATGCAGCCCTCTTCAATCCATACTTTTTTAATTGCCATAATAATCTCCTTTTTAAATTTTAATTAGAATTATTTAAATGAATTATGAACAAATTCCATAACTTCAAAACAATGAATAAACATAGAAATAAAATATTAAATACTAAAAAATTAACCTGAAAAAATTGTTCCTGAATATTAATTTAAGCAAAAAATTACATCCCTTTAATTACTCATTTTCATTGGGATATTTTACTTTTTGTATCCGGAAATTTTGTACATTTCAAACAAAATCCAAAAATCAAAAAAAAATGAAACGAACGGCATTACTCATTCTTGTAAGGCACCGCCAGGAAACCGCCAAAAAAGTGCAAAAAATTTTAACCGGCTGGGGTTGTTACATCAAAACCCGTTTGGGCATTCACGATGGCGTATTGGAAAATTGTTCCGACAGCGGCCTGATTTTCCTCGAACTGACCGGTGAAAAAGAAAAGCATGAAGAAATTTCCCGGAAACTCAACCTGGTAAAAGGTGTGGATGCCAAATTGGTAAGCCTGGAAGTGTAAAAAGCAGGTAAGAAAAATAGCGTTGACTGCAAGTGAAAATTGTTGGCGGTTTTGTCGGCTACCGGCTTTTGGGAAGTTTCCTGCAACTCAATTCTTTCTTCTCTCTTATTTTATCTAACAAATGGTTCAATTGTTGAACTTCGTCCATAGATAAATTTTTCAATAAAGTATCTGCTTTCTGTTCACAACTGAACATCTTATCCAATAATTCCATGCCCTTTGTTGTAATTTCGACAGATTTTTGCCGCCTGTCGTCCAAATTTTCCTTCCGGCTAAGCAATCCTTTTTCAAAAAGTCTGTTAACAATTCGGCTTATATCCGAATCTTTGTCAAGCATTCGCTGTTTTATAAAACCAATAGAAAGAGGTGCCTGGATCCGGAAACCACGAAGTATCCTTAAAACGTTGTACTGCGGTTCGGTAAGTCCATGTGCTTTAAGGGATTTATGAAACTCATGACTTAACAATTTGACCGTATAGGTCAAATTGATAAATCCCTTGTGGTATTCATTCCGAAACCTTCCATTAATTTCTTCTTCGAGGGACATTTTTATTTTAGCTTAAAAAAATCGGGATTTCTTAAATAAAAACCTGCCCATACAAAAAGAAGAACAACCACGGGCAGCGCAAGGCTCATACCACCTGTCATGTGAATGATAATAGCGCCTCCCATGTAAGAACTCAATAGCAAAGTTCCAAACTTATTTGTTTTTGGAAACAAGAACAATAAGGCAGAAACGATTTCACCAAGGGCAATAATAATCCGCCAATCGGCTAAGTGCATTTGTTCCATTTGTTCGGGATGAAGGAATAATTTTCCACTTGCACTATA
>NZ_JBSQIC010000032.1:0-36210 GCF_055108615.1 Tangfeifania sp.
AGAGCCCAATGAGCGCAGGGCTGACCACTGCAAACGCCAGCAAAATGCCGACGTACCACCGGTAATCAGTAAACGATTTAAAATCCTTTTTTAGAAACAGGTGACCCGCAACGGCAAATGCAGGAATAACCGCCCCCAGCGGACCTTTGCAAAGCATAGCAAGCCCGATACCGAAAAAGCCTAAAATCCAGCTCCGGTTTCTTTTAGTCTGAATAAAATCGGCAAGCTGCCAGAGGGCAAAAGTTATAAACGCCTGCATGGGTGTATCGGTATGGATGTCCATAGAATAAAACGGATAAATAAAAGAGAAGGCCATCAGGAAAACCGTAATGAGCCCCACCCGTTTGTTGTACAGGCTTTTCCCAAGCCGGAATGCCGAATATAATCCGAAAAAAACCACCAGAAGCACCGGCAGCTTAAACCAAAAGTTGGAAATTCCTCCGATGGAAAACCCCAGGGCCCCCAGCCAAAAAAGCAGGGGCGGCTTCTGATCGTATGGATCGCCGTGAACAGTCAGGTTGATGTAATTCCCGTTCTGGAAAATCTCTTTCGAAATGGTGGCATATTTCCCGGCATCGCGGGTAACGTCAATCGGTAACCCCGCAAAATACGCCAACAGGGCCAATCCGACGACAGAAAACAGAATTATACGTATTGTTTTGTTTTCGAACATGGCTATTTACATAAAAACCTTTCCGGTACATAAAGGCAAGGCAAAAGTGGCAATTTTTTCAGTATTTTTAGAATTTTTTCGATTAAAATAGGCGACGCAAAACGTTTCGGGTCAAAATCTGTATCTTTGTCCGAAAATTCAAAAAAAAATGAAGCTCTGGGATAAAGGGATACCTGTAAACGAGGCCGTCGAAAAATTCACTGTTGGAAAAGATCGCGAACTTGATTTGTACCTGGTGCCTTACGATATTTTGGGCTCCATGGCGCATGTAACCATGCTCGAATCAGTAAGGCTGATTGAAAAAGAAGAACTTCCTGTTTTGCTGGAAGCCCTGAAAAAACTGTACTGTCAGGCTGCTGACGGAAATTTTAAAATTGAAGACGGCGTGGAAGATGTCCACTCACAGGTAGAATTTCTTTTAACCAAAGAACTGGGCGATTTGGGTAAAAAAATTCACAGCGGGCGGTCGCGCAACGACCAGGTGCTGCTCGATTTAAAACTCTTTACCCGCGATGCCATTAAAGGAATTGTTCTTTCGGTTGAACGGGTTATCGATACATTGCTGGCCAAAAGCGAAGAAAATAAAGATGTTTTAATGCCCGGCTACACTCATCTTCAGGTGGCCATGCCGTCGTCGTTCGGGTTGTGGTTTGGCGCTTATGCCGAAAGCCTGACCGATGATTTGGAGCTGCTGCTGTCGGCTTTTAAAATTGTTAACCAAAACCCGCTGGGTTCTGCAGCCGGCTACGGCTCCTCGTTCCCGCTCAACCGTCAGATGACAACCGATTTGCTCGGGTTCAGTAACCTCAATTACAATGTGGTTTATGCACAAATGGGGCGCGGGAAAATGGAAAAAATTGTTTCGTTTGCCCTTGCCAATATTGCCGGAACGCTTTCAAAACTGGCATTCGATGTTTGTTTGTTCAACAGCCAAAACTTTAATTTTGTAACCCTGCCACCCGAATTTACAACCGGTTCGAGTATAATGCCACATAAAAAAAATCCCGATGTTTTTGAGCTCATTCGTGGAAAATGCAATAAAATACAAGGGGTCCCAAATCAAATTACTTTGGTAGTAAATAATCTGCCAGGCGGCTATTTTCGCGATATGCAGGTGTTGAAGGAAGTGTTTCTTCCGCTTTTTTCGGAGTTGGGTGAATGTCTTTCGGTTGCCGGACTGGCACTTGGAAAAATCGAAGTGAACAAGAATATCCTTTCAGAAGAAAAGTACAATTACCTGTTTAGCGTGGAAGAAGTAAACCGGCTCGTTGTGGAGGGAATTCCGTTTAGAGAGGCCTACAAGCAGGTAGCCGAAAAAATTGAAAAGGGTGAATTTGAGCCCGTTAAAAAAGTTGTACATACTCACGAGGGCAGTATCGGAAACCTGTGTCTCGATAAAATTTTTGAAAAGAAAACACAGGTAATTGAAGCGTACCGTTTCGAACGAATGGAGAAAGCGATAAATAAACTGCTCAGTTAATTTTGCTTTTAACTGCAAAAATTTTCATTCCTTCTGCATAAAAATCAAAGTTAATTGTATGTTACGAAACACATTTTTTTTAGAGTCGGGTAGCAAAATATCATACTTTTACCTAAATTTGATTTCACTTCGTTAGTAAAAACAGTGTTTTACTTTCATTTTTACACAAAAGTTTAATAACACTGTTTGGTACCGGAGAAAACAAGTAACTTAAAAAATTAATGACTATGCAGATGAGATTACCTGAAGCAAAGGGATTATATAACCCGGCTAATGAGCATGATAACTGTGGAATTGGATTTGTAGCCCATATAAAAGGTAACCCATCACACGATATTATCAGAAAAGGTCTCGATGTGCTCCGGAATATGGATCACAGGGGGGCAATCAGCGCGGATAATTCAACCGGCGATGGGGCAGGAATGTTGTTGCAAATTCCTCATGACTTTATTACCCGGGAACTGAAACTCGACGTGGGTGAACCCGGCAAATATGGCACCGGTTTAATCTTTTTACCCAAAGATACCAAAGAAGCCGAATTGTGTATCGAAGTATTGTCGAAGCATATTAAGGCAGAAGGATTAACATTGGTAGGCTACCGCGATGTGCCGGTCGATAGTTCTGCCCCCGGCGAAATTGCCAAATCAAATGAGCCGTTCATCAAACAGGTTTTTGTAAAGGCGGATCTGGAACAAGATGTGCTGGAAAGAAAATTATATATCGTACGCAAACTGGTTGAAAAAGAGATTTTAAACTCGAATTTGAAATGCAAAGAGAACTTTTATCAACCGAGCCTTTCGGCAAAGGTAATTGTTTACAAGGGGATGTTAACACCCGACCAGCTTGCCGCTTACTATATCGATTTAAAAAACGAACAGTTTAAAAGTGCCATAGCATTGGTGCACTCCCGGTTTAGTACCAACACATTCCCCACGTGGGATTTGGCACAACCATTCCGGATTGTGGCCCACAACGGCGAAATTAACACTGTAAAAGGCAACCGCCTCTGGATGCAGGCTCGCGAAGCCCTGATGAAGTCGGAGGTTTTCGGGGAAGATCTGAAAAAACTTCTACCGGTGATCGAACCGGGCAAATCCGATTCAGCTTCGTTCGACAATGTGCTCGAATTTTTGCACATGGCCGGCCGAACCCTGCCGCATTCACTTTGCATGATGATTCCTGAATCGTTTAACGAGAAAAACCCGATTCCCGAAAGTTTAAAAGCTTTTTATGAATACCACTCAACCATTATGGAACCATGGGACGGGCCTGCTTCAATGGTCTTTTCCGATGGCCGCTACATAGGCGGAACACTCGACCGGAACGGATTGAGGCCTTCGCGCTATGTAATTACCAAAAATGATTTGATAGTTATGGGATCGGAAGTTGGGGTTCAGACTTTTCCGCCCGAAGATATTGTTTCAAAAGGAAGGCTGCGCCCGGGGAAAATACTGCTTGTGGATACGCAGCTGGGAATTATTATTCCCGACGAAGAGGTGAAAAACCAGCTGAGCCACCGGAATCCTTACGATATGTGGCTCAAGGAAAACCGCATGTTGATGGATGATATTAAAGTGAAAAAACGGGTTCCTTCTGCCATCGACAATTTTGCCACCTACTCAAAAGCTTTTGGCTATTCTAAAGAAGACATGTACGAGCTGATTAAGCCCATGAGCGAAAAAGCGGCAGAGCCAACCAGCTCGATGGGAAATGATGTGCCACCTGCAGTTTTTTCCGATAAACCAAAACGTTTCTTCGAATATTTTAAACAGATGTTTGCACAGGTGACCAACCCGGCCATTGACCCCATTCGCGAAGGACTGGTTATGGCGCTGACAAATTACATTGGTTCGCTGCACTCCAACATTTTGGTAGAAACTCCGGAGCACTGCAAGCTTATTAAGTTTAAAAGCCCGATTGTTACCAATACCGATCTTGGGAAAATTAAAGATTTGAAGGATGAAATGTTTTCACACAAAGTAATCCAGATGGTTTTCCCGGTTAAAAAGGGGGTGAAAGGATTTGAAGCAGCCCTCGATAAAATGTTGAAAGATGCCGAATGGGCTGTGGACAACAACAGAAACTACATCATTCTCAGCGACCGGGAAATCAGTGAAGAACAGGCTGCAATTCCGTCGCTGCTTGGGGTTGCAATGGTGCACCACCACCTCATTAAAAAACAAAAACGTATGCAGGTGGGTATCATTGTTGAAACTGCCGAAGCCCGCGAAGTAACTCATTTTGCGCTTCTGTTGGGGTATGGTGCCAGTGTGATTAATCCGTACCTTGCTTTTGCCGCCATCGATTACATGGTGAAAGAAGGTAAAATTGACCTGGAATACAAAGAGGCCCGGAAAAATTACATTAAAGCAATCGATAAAGGATTGTTGAAGGTGTTTTCGAAAATGGGGATTTCAACGCTGCGCAGTTACCACGGGGCTCAGATTTTCGAATCGATAGGCGTTAGCAAAGCGTTAATTGACAAATATTTTACAGGTACTGCAGCTAAAATCAGCGGAATCGGTCTTGAAGAAATTTGCAAAGAGGCTACGCTGTTCCACGAAAAAGCCTACCAAAAAGAAGCTGCACCCAAACCGTTCAGTTTTGAAAACAATGGGGTGTATGCCTGGCGGAAAAACGGGGAGCACCATGCATGGAATCCCGAAACCATAGGATTGCTGCAGTGGTCCACCCGCACCAACGATTTTACAAAATTCAAGGAATTTACCAGTTTGGTTGACAAGCAAAACCGGAAACCAGCGTTTATCAGAAGCCATTTCAACTTTAAAAAGAACCCGATACCAATTGAAGAGGTTGAGCCGGAAGAGGCAATCATGAAACGTTTTGTAACCGGGGCAATGTCGTACGGTTCAATCAGTAAAGAAGCCCACGAGGCGCTGGCCATTACGATGAACACCATTGGCGGGCGCAGCAATACCGGCGAAGGGGGCGAAAACCCCGAGCGTTTCGGCACCATCCGCAACAGTAAAATTAAGCAGGTGGCATCGGGCCGTTTTGGCGTTACCAACAATTACCTTATTAATGCCGAAGAATTGCAAATTAAAATAGCCCAGGGGGCCAAGCCGGGGGAAGGCGGCCAGTTGCCCGGGTACAAAGTGGATAAAATTATTGCCAAAACCCGAAATTCAACCCCGGGAATTACGCTCATTTCTCCTCCTCCGCACCATGATATTTATTCGATAGAGGATTTGGCACAACTGATTTATGACCTGAAAATTACCAATCCAAAAGCTGCCGTTTCGGTTAAACTTGTTTCCGAAGATGGGGTGGGGACCATTGCTGCAGGAGTATCCAAAGCATTTGCCGATATTATTACAATTGCAGGCACTTCCGGTGGAACAGGTGCCAGTCCGGCCAGTTCAATTAAACATGCCGGAATGCCCGTTGAACTAGGAATTGCCGAGACTCAACAAACGCTTGTTCTTAACAACTTACGCGGAAGAGTAAAACTTCAGGTTGACGGACAATTGAAAACAGGACGCGATGTGGTTTCACTCGCCTGCCTGGGAGCCGAGGAGTTCGGATTCTCTACCGCACCGTTAATTGCTCTCGGCTGCGTTATGATGCGTAAATGCCACATGAATACCTGTCCGGCAGGAATTGCAACCCAGGATGAATCGCTGCGGAAAAGGTTTATTGGAAGGGCCGAATATACCATTAACTTTTTTAGGTTCCTGGCAAAAGAAGTCAGGGAATACCTTGCTGAAATGGGATACCGGAAATTTGAAGATATTGTGGGACGCACCGACTTGCTGGAGCTCGATCCTGAGGTAGTAAACTGGAAGTCAAAAAATGTTGATTTCTCAGGTTTGCTGTACATGCCCGACGAAGCGAAACAATTCCCGATTCATAATATTCATCCCAATACAAAGAAAATTGAAGGACACATTGATTTGGACCTGATTAAGGAAGCCAAAAAAGCCATTAAAGGAGCCGAAAAAGTTTGGATTTCACACAAAATTGTAAACGTTGACAGGACTACCGGAGCGATGTTGTCGGGCGAAATTTCCAAAAAATATGGCGAAGAAGGCTTGCCCGACGATACCATTAATTGTACATTCCACGGCACTGCCGGGCAAAGCTTTGGCGCTTTCCTCGTAAAAGGGGTAACGTTCCGCCTCGAGGGCGATTCCAACGATTATATTGGTAAAGGGCTTTCCGGTGGTAAAATTATTGTCGTTCCACCATTCGGAACAACATTTAAACCCGATGAAAATATTATTATCGGAAACACTTCTTTTTACGGTGCCACGCGTGGAGAGGCCTACATCAGGGGAGTTGCCGGAGAACGTTTTGGCGTCCGGAACTCGGGTGTACATGCCGTTGTTGAAGGCACCGGCGACCATTGCTGCGAATATATGACCGGCGGAAGGGTTGTGGTACTCGGCCCAACAGGCCGTAACTTTGCTGCCGGAATGAGCGGTGGAATTGCTTATGTGCTAGACAGGACAGGCAATTTCGATTATTACTGCAACAAAGGACTTGTTGATTTAACGCCGGTGGAAGATAAGAGCGATGTAACCGAATTGCAGGCGCTTATTAACAACCACCTGCTTTACACACAAAGTACACTTGCTGCCGAAATTCTTACCAACTGGGAAGAATACCTTCCCAAATTTGTGAAAGTTATTCCATTCGAGTACAAAAAAGTGCTGGAAGAACAAAAGTTGGTAGAGCTGCAAAAGAAATTGCAGTTAACGGAAGACGATCCGTCGCGGCATGAGTAAAAATTAGTATTAACTGAAAAACCCGATAATAAGATATGGGAGATCCAAAAGGTTTTATGACAGTACCCCGGAAAAATGCGGGGTATCGTCCGGCAAAAGAGCGAATTTACGACTTCGGCGAAGTGGAGCAAACGCTTAATATAAACGACAGGAAATTACAGGCTTCGCGGTGCATGGATTGCGGCATACCTTTTTGCCACTGGGGGTGCCCCGTGGGTAGTAAAATTCCTGAATGGCAGGATGCACTTTACCGCGGAAATAAAGAGGAAGCTTATTATATTCTGCAATCAACAAACAGTTTCCCTGAAATTACAGGGAGGATTTGTCCGGCCCCCTGCGAAAAATCGTGTGTGCTTGAGATTCACGAGGAGCCGGTAACCATTCGCGAAAATGAATGTGCTACCATTGAACAGGCTTTTGAAGCCGGGTTGGTTACACCTAATCCGCCGCAAACCCGCACGGGCAAAAAAGTGGCTGTTATTGGCTCCGGTCCGGCCGGGCTTTCTGCCGCCGATCTTTTAAATCAGGCCGGCCACCTTGTTACTGTTTTCGAAAAAAACGATGCCATTGGCGGGTTGTTGCGCTATGGCATACCCGATTTTAAACTCAACAAAAGGGTAATCGATCGCAGGTTGTCCATTTTTTCAGAAGAAGGGATTGAATTTAAAACCGGAGTTCATGTTGGGAATGATATTTCGAAAGATGAACTTTTAAAAGAATTTGATGCCGTTTTGCTGGCTGTTGGTGCTGAGAATCCGCGTAATTTACCCGTGGAAGGTCGTGATTTGGAAGGCGTGCATTATGCAATGGATTTTCTTACCCGCCAGAACAAAATTGTAGCCGGGCAAAAATTGCCCGAAGATGATATGATTTCTGCCAAAGGGAAAAATGTGCTGGTAATTGGCGGTGGCGATACAGGCTCCGACTGCGTGGGTACTTCCATTCGCCAGCAAGCCAAATCGGTAACACAAATTGAAATTCTTCCCAAACCTGCCGAAAAACGTGGCGATAAAGATCCCTGGCCCTACTGGCCCAATATTTTACGCACTTCGAGTTCGCACGAGGAAGGTTGCAAACGCCGCTGGAGCCTTTCAACCAAACGGTTTATTGGCGAAAAAGGAAAGCTAAAACAGGTAGAAGTGGTTCAGGTGGAATGGGAAAAAGATGAAACAGGGCGTTTCAGAATGAAAGAAGTCCCCGGCACTGGCGAACTGCTCGATGTTGACCTGGCACTTTTGTCAATGGGTTTCACCCAGCCGGTGCACAGTGGTTTGCTGGATACGCTCGGCGTTGAATACGACCAGCGGGGAAATGTGAAAGTGGATGGAAACAAACAAACGTCAGTGGAAAAAATATTTGCTGCCGGCGATTCGGAAAAAGGGGCCAGCCTGGTGGTTCATGCCATTGAAGCCGGGAAGGTTGCTGCACGAGGCATGGATGTATTTCTAACCGAAAGCAAATAAAATAACTTCAGAATTTTTAATTGATAGCAGGGAGTGTTTCGTTTTACCGGGCACTTTTTTTTATGTTGTCAGCGGAATTTCGGCCGGGCGCTGGTGCTTCCAGCGGCGGTGCGACCACAAGTAGTGCTCGGGTTCTTTGGCTATTATTTCTTCCATTTTGCGCACATACCCCAGTAAAATTTCTTTTGGTTCCACATCCTTAGGGTTCAGGAATAATGGCACGAGGTGTACTTTGTACTTTCCTCGCGCTATTTTGGTAACCTGCTGGAAAAACACCGGCTGGTTGGTTCTGGCTGGAATCTTTGCGGGCCCCGAGAAAAACGGAGCTTCGCGGTTCAGGAAAACTGTCCAGAATTTCGAATTGCGTGGCGGTGTCTGATCGGCTCCAAGCCACAACGCTGTTGGAATTCCTTTGCGGAGAAACGCTATGGTTGCCCGCCCGGAGTGGTGAACCGGAATGCATTTGCCACCCCATTTTTCGCGCGAATACAGCATGAACTTTTCCATGGACTGATTGCCGCGCACAGGATTATAAATCATTAATCCCAAATGTTTTACCTTATTCTGGATAAAACTGCACCACTCCCAGTTATTGTGGTGCATGGCCAAAATGATTATGCTTTTTCCTTCTTTGTGATAGTTGTTCAGCAACCCGAGCCCTTCAAACGAAATGTGCTTTTCCATCTGGCGTTCATCCATGCTGTGCAGCTTTATTGTTTCCACCATTAAATCGGCCAGGTGGCGGTAAAATTTCCGGGCAATATTTTTCAATTCGCTTTCCGGTTTTTCGGGGAATGCATGACGGAGATTATCGAAAACTACCTTGCGGCGGTACCTGAAAACGTGTTGTATAAAAAAGTTCAGCACATCAGATATTCCAAAAAGCACCCAAAACGGCAACAGCGAGATTAAACAGAGCAACCCGGTAATCATCCGGTTGAGGTTCTTTTTCAGGAAACCTTCGTGGTAGCGTTTGTCTTTTTTTGCCAGTTCGTTCATTTGTGTAATTTCTGAAAAATTATTTTAACCTTGCAGCGGCACTCCTTCGGGGCGTTCGTACTTCCAGCGTTTGTGCGACCACAAGTAATATTCGGGCTGCCGGTAAATTACTCCTTCCATTTTATTGATGTAGGCTTTCATTATTTCAGCCTCGCTTTTGTCCTTCGGGTTTTCAAACAAGAGCTCAAATTCCGACTCGTATTTTCCGCGCTCCTTTTTTATTATTTTCTGAAAAAAAACCGGATGGTTAAATCGTTTTGAAATGGATGCCGGACCGGGGTAAAACATGGTTTCACGTTTCAGGAAAACCATCCAGAATTTGTGAAAGAATGGCGGGGTTTGGTCGGCTGCCAGCCAGGTGAAAACCGGTTCGCTGTTATTTTTATTTGAGATTAAAGTTCTTAAAATCAAATTATTTGAGATGAGCGAAGCCCCCATTTTTTTACGTGACTGATTCAGGTATGCATCGAATTTTTGGTTGTGCAGCGGTTTGTACACACCCAGTATTTTATGTTTCAAACTGAGCGGAAGGCAGCTGCTCCACTCCCAGTTGTTGTAATGCATGGTGAGCACAACCACACTCCGGCCCTTTTCGTAATAGCTGTTTAATTGCTCCGTGTTTTTAAAAATCATTCGTTCCCGGAAATCCTTTTCTGTCATTTCACCCATTTTAATGGTTTCAACAATTAAATCGCACAGGTGGCGGTAATATTTTTTGGCAATTTGATTTATCGCTTTGTGTTGTTTTTCGGGAAACGTTTTTTTCAGGTTTTCCTGTACAACACTTTTGCGGTAACCGGCAATATAATAAACAACCACAAACAAAATGTCCGATAAAAAATAGATAATTTTAAATGGCATTTTGGCTATCTGTTTCAGAAAAATGAGCCCGATATCTGTTGTAAATGCTGGTTTCATAGTTGATTGAAAGATGCAGCAAAGCTACATTTTTTAAAGCACATTTGGACATAAAACCTTTTTCCTTTTTATCTTTGACCATAAAATAAAAATTACCATGAAGTATCAGATAACACTATTATTCGCATTTATGACATTTGGAGTATTGGCCCAGCCAATAATTATTGCCCACCGCGGAGCTTCCTACCTGGCACCGGAAAATACAGTTGCAGCTGCCAACCTGGCATGGGAGCTGGGAACCGATGCAGTGGAGGTGGATGTTTACCTTACCAAAGACAAAAAAGTAATGGTCATTCATGACCAGGACACGAAACGAACCTGTCCTGGTGAAAACAGCCATGTTATAAAAGACACACCCTCAGAAGTGTTGCGCGAACTTGATGCCGGCGCATGGAAAGACGAAAAGTACAAGGGCGAAAAAATTCCTTTTCTTGCTGAAATTATTGAAACAGTGCCGGAAGGAAAAAAACTGGTTGTTGAAATAAAGAGCGGAAATGAAATTATTCCGTATCTTGAAAGTGTTGTTGAAGACAGCGGGAAACAAGACCAGATTATTTTTATCGCTTTTGGCTGGGAAACAATTCTGAAAACAAAAGGTGTATTTCCCGGCAATGAATGTTACTGGCTCAGTTCAGTAAAAGAGGGTCTGGAAGAAAAGATGAAACAGGCTGCAAATGCCGGTCTGGAAGGCATAAACCTGAACTATAAAATTGTGGATAAAGAGTTGGTAGAAAAGGCTGATAAATACAACCTGGATGTTTTGGTGTGGACGGTTGACAATCCTGAAGTTGCCATGAAAATGAAACAGGCCGGAGTGGTTGCCATTACCACCAACCGCCCCAAGTGGCTGAAGGAAGAAATGGGGAAACTGTAATTTATTACCATCCTCGTTTCATTCTTTTGAAAATCAAAAATCTGCTAAAATGAAACTTTTTACTACAAAACAAATAGCTGAAATCGATAAGTTTACTATTGAAAATGAACCCATTGCCGATATTGATTTGATGGAGCGGGCCGCCATGCAGATTTCCAACTGGCTGGTTTACCGTTTCTCAACTGAACAGCGGATGCTGTTTTTTGTGGGGCCGGGCAACAACGGTGGCGATGCGCTGGCCATTGCCCGCCAGATGGCTGATTTCAATTTTCAGTGCGAAGTATTTTTGCTCGATCTGGGAAAAGAACTGAAAGGTTCGCCGGCCACCAACTGGCAGCGGCTCGAGAAACAGGACAAAGTCAAACTTTCAAAAATCTCGGATATCAGTGAGTTCCCCGAAACCGAACCGTCGGATGTTTTCCTCGACGGGTTGTTTGGTTCCGGCTTAACACGGCCATTGAAAGGGCTGCCGGCTGAAATTGTGGGCAAAATAAATGAACTGCCCAATTCAGTTGTTGCCATTGATATTCCCAGCGGATTGATGGGCGAAGACAACACCGGCAATAATTTTGAAAGTATTGTAAAAGCCGATTTTACGCTCACTTTTCAGTTTCCAAAAATTAGTTTCCTGTTTGCTGAACACGAAGAGTTTACCGGAAAATGGGAGGTTTTGCCCATCGGGCTGCATCCGGAAGGGATTGAAAAAATACCCTCAGACGTGGTTTTTGTTGAAAAGGATGATGTTGAGAAGCTACTTCCGGCACGTTCAAAATTTTCGCATAAAGGAACTTTTGGCCACGCATTGTTGATTGCCGGTAGCTACGGGAAAATGGGAGCCACGGTGCTCGCATCAAAAGGTTGCCTGCGTGCAGGAACTGGTTTGTTAACTGCCCATGTGCCGCGACTCGGTTATTCCATTATCCAGACTTCCGTGCCCGAAGCAATGGTCAGCATCGATCCGCACGATTCGATGTTTACAGAATTTCCCGATTTGTCGCCGTTTTCAGCCATTGGCATTGGCCCGGGTATTGGTTTGAAGCACAATTCACAACGCGCCCTGCACAAACTGATCGAAAAAACAGAGGTTCCCATGGTTTTGGATGCCGATGCGCTCAATATTCTTTCAGAAGATTTGGAATGGCTTAAAAAGTTACCAGCAAATTCCATTCTCACTCCACATCCCGGTGAGTTCAGAAGATTGGTTGGCGATTCGGAGAATTCGTGGGAACGAATAGAAAAACAACGGAAGCTGGCTAAAGATTACAATATTATTGTTTTGTTGAAAGGCGCGTTCAGCAGTATTGCCACGCCCGATGGAAAGCTTTATTTCAACTCCTCCGGGAACCCGGGAATGGCCACAGCCGGAAGTGGTGACACGCTTACCGGAATAATCCTCGGACTGCTTGCCCGGCGCATTCCACCGGCCGATGCTGTTGTTGTTGCGGTTTATTTACACGGCCATGCAGGCGATTTGGCAGCTGCCGAAAAATCGGAAACTTCACTAATTGCCAGCGATATTACTGATTTTTTGGGGAAAGCTTTTCTCGAGCTCGGGTAGTTTTTAATGGTCGGGTTTGCTATTCGGGATAACAACAAAAAAAGTTGAACCTTTTCCGGGATCCGATTCAGCATGGATTTTTCCATTCAACATTTCAACATAACCCTTGGAAATGGATAAGCCCAGACCGGACCCTTCAAAACCGCGGTTGTGCGATAAATCGGCCTGAAAAAAATGGCTGAAAATAGCTTTCTTCTTTTCAGGCGGGATGCCTTTTCCTTGATCTTTTTTCTTGAAATGCGCAATAAAAGTTCTATTTTTAGGTCATAAATAAAAAACATTATGCAGCGAATTATTTTAATCATTCTGACAATTTTGATTGTTGTTCCGGCATTTGGCCAGCGGAACAGGAGAGGAGACGAAGAGGCCGAACCAGGTTTTGTGGAAGGTATTACCTATGCATTGCCCCGAACAGGAGTAAGGATTTATGTGAAAGCCACCAGGGTTGCTTTCGAGCCCGGGCCTTATGCCGCTTATGCCGGGCAGTTGCTCGGGATTACCGATGCCCGCAACCGCGGTTCAGTGCAGTGGCAGTTCGATGATGTGCAAATGGAAACATTCTCGGAGCCCGATCCCAATCATGTTTATAAAGCAATGGGAGAAGGCGCTTTTTCTGTTAACCTGACACCCGATGGCTGCCTGGCCGGAATAAATTCACCCACCGATGTTTTGGGGATAAATGAAGTGAAAACAAATCTTTTTATCAGCGGGGATACTAATGACGAAGATTTTTCGTTTGCCAATTTCAATGATTCACCGCTTTACATCGAAGGCGATTCAACCAATAACTACCGCCCTGTGCGTGTGAGTGCCGAGAAGAAAGCAGCTGACGCAGCGGCCCGGATACTGGAATGCAGGCTCACAAGGTTCCACATGGCTGCCGGATTAATGGACGAATTCCATCCTGACGGCGTTGCCTACGAAGTTAGCCTCGACGAACTCGACCGGATTGAAAGAAACTACCTCAGCTTATTTACCGGAAGGACAACTTATAAAACCGAAAAATTTAGTTTCGATTTTATTCCCACTGCCTCTTCAACCGGAAGCGGAGAAGTAGTTTTTCGTTTTTCTGAAGAAAATGGTGTAGTCCCCGCCTCCGATCTTTCCGGCAAACCGGTAACGGTAAAAGTGAACCCGGTTGAAAACCTGAAAGCAAAATACACCAGCCTGGCATCCTCTGAAAATCCATTAGCCGGAGAGAGCGGAGTCTATTACCGCATGCCCGGAATGGCGAACGTGGAAATTATTTTCGAACTGAAAACCATTGCCTCGGCACGCATTGTACTGCCCCAGTTTGGCGAAACAGCCCCGGTTCCGGAAAAGCTGCTGTTTGGCGATTACAGTATTGAATTCCATCCCGGCACAGGTGCCATTAAATCGGTAGCCAAAAATGAATAAATGAAACGAGGATATTCTCATTATTTGCAATGAATACCCTTTTTTATTTCCAATAGATTTAAATTTATGACTGAAACAATAAAAAGGTCGTTAAGGGAATCGCCAAAAGCCCGTTGGACAGCAATGGTTCTGGTTTCGTTATCTGCGTTTGGTGCTTACTACTTCAATTACGCCCTTTCTCCTGTTAAGCCCATGCTGGAAAGTGCCCTGGGCTGGACCAGCTCCGATTTTGGAACCTACACTTCTTCCTACGCATGGTTCAACGTGTATTTTTTTATGCTCATTTTCAGCGGGATTATTCTCGATAAACTGGGCATCAGAATTACCGGCCTGGGGGCAGCTCTTTTAATGCTAATCGGAACCGGGCTGAATTACTGGGCTGTTGTCACCAATTTCCCGGATTCTGCACAGGTCGATCTTCCGCTGATTGGTGAAATTAAAACGCAAGTGCTTTATTCGTCGCTGGGGTTTGCACTGTTTGGAGTGGGGACCGAAGCATCAGGAATTACGCTGACCAAAGCCATCGTCAGATGGTTTAAAGGGAAGGAACTGGCACTTGCCATGGGCCTGCAAATGTCGATTGCCCGCATGGGAACCGCGCTGGCACTGGCTGTTGCCCTGCCGCTGGCTATCAATTTCCATTACAGCTCACCCATTCTCTGGGCATTTGTTTTAATGTTTATCGGGGTCATTGCTTTTGTAATGTATATTTTTCTCGATTTAAAACTGGAAAAATCTGAAAAAGAGATTGAGGTAGATGAGGAGGAGCCTTTCCGGCTGCGAGATATTGTTTCCATTATTAAAAACCGGGGGTTTTGGTACATTGCTATTCTGTGCGTACTGTTCTACAGTGCTGTTTTCCCCTTTCTGTATTACGCTACCGATTTCATGATAAATAAATACCGTGTTGCTCCGGAAGTGGCCGGAATTATTCCAAGTCTCCTGCCGTTCGGTACCATTTTTTTAACACCGCTGTTTGGTGGAATCTACGACAAAAAAGGGAAGGGCGCCACCATCATGATTCTTGGCGCTTTTTTGTTGATTTTTGTTCATGTTGTCCTCGCCATACCTATCCTCGATAACTGGATTCTGGCCTCGTCAATGGTTGTGGTTCTGGGAATTGCTTTCTCATTGGTGCCATCGGCAATGTGGCCTGCTGTGCCTAAAATTATTCCTGAAAAGCGACTGGGAACTGCCTATGCCGTTATTTTCTGGATTCAGAACATTGGACTGATGCTGGTTCCGCTTTTACTGGGAATTGTGCTTGATGCAACTAATCCTTCGGTAGCCACCAACAAAGCGTTAATCCGTTCGTCGGTTGAACAGAGTTATTCCACACTTCTTGCCCAAAATAATATTACATTAGATGCTGACGAGATGAAGCGTGCAGTTGAAACCACAACAACATCTGTTGTCGATTCGGTAGTGAAAACATCATTTTACGAAGAAATTGAACATTCAGCTACTCAGAAAGAAGATGTAAAAAATGAAATTTTAGAACGGGTAGCAGCGGCTGGCGGGAAACTGAAGTCTGCTGAAAATCAATCAGTTGAAATTAATGAAATTCAACAAATAATCACTGAACAAACCTATCAGGTAATTGAAAAGAATAAATTAAACATTCGGTATAATTATCAGGCTGACATCCTGATTTTTGCAATGCTTGGCGTTTTATCGCTGATTTTTGCATTCCTCTTAAAACGCGAAGACAGGAAAAAAGGATACGGGCTTGAATTACCGAATATAAACGAATAATTATTATGACTCAGATTAAAGATATTCAGCCAACAGAAGTGTGGCAGGTATTTGACCAAATGCTTCAGATTCCGCGCCCGTCGAACCATGAAGAAAAAATCCAGGAGTGGGCGGTAAATTTCGGGAAAAGCCTTGGTTTGGAAACGTCGAAAGACGATTCCGGAAATGTGATAATCCGCAAACCGGCCACACCCGGCATGGAAGACCGCAAAGGTGTGATTTTGCAAGGGCACCTCGACATGGTTCCGCAAAAGAATAACGACAAAGCCCACGATTTTGAAAACGACCCCATTGAAGCTTTTGTTGAGGATGACTGGGTTACGGCAAATGGGACCACGCTGGGTGCCGACAACGGGATTGGCGTATCTTCCGCGCTGGCAGTTCTGGCTTCCGACAAAGTGAAACACGGCCCGCTGGAAGTGTTGCTTACAGCCACCGAGGAGACTGGTATGGACGGTGCCAACGGATTGAAAACCGGTGTTTTGAACGGTGAAATTCTGATAAATACCGATTCGGAAGACGAGGGTGAATTGTATGTGGGTTGCGCCGGTGGCGAAGATGCCAACATTCTTTTTAATTACATTGAAGAGGAAACCCCATACGGAGTTGTGGGGCTGAAAATGAATGTTACCGGCATGAAAGGCGGTCATTCAGGAATCGACATTCCCCGGCAGCGCGGAAATGCCATTAAAGTGTTTTTCAGGATTCTGAATGCTGCTTATGAAGAACTTGGCGTTCGTTTGGCACGGATTGACGGCGGCAGCCTGCGAAATGCCATCCCGCGCGAAGCTTTTGGTGTTGTGGTAGTTGACGAAGCCCGAACGGCTGATTTTGTAGCCCGCGCCTACGAAATTGCCCAGATTATTAAAACCGAACTGGCGGAAACCGAACCTGACCTGAAAGTTGAAATTGCTGAAACCGAACTCCCGGTGTCGTTAATCGATGAAAAAACACAGCAGAACATGACCAAAGCTGTTCTGGCACTGCCCAACGGGGTAATCAGAATGAGCGACACCATGATTGGGCTGGTGGAAACTTCCTCAAACCTGGCCTTTCTAAAATCCGACGACCAGGAGAAAACCATTAAAGCAGCCTGCCTGGTGCGGAGTTCAGTTGATACGGCCAAAGAACATGTGGCCTCGAGAATTAAAGCTGTTTTTGAACTGGCCGGTGCCAAGATGAGCTTTTCCGGCTCCTACCCGGGATGGAAACCCAACATGGAATCGCCAATTCTGAAAACCATGCAAGACGTTTACAATCGCCGGTTTGGTAATATTCCCGAGATTAAAGCTATCCATGCGGGACTGGAATGTGGCATACTTGGGGGAAAATACCCGGAGTGGGACATGATTTCTTTTGGGCCGACTATCAGGTTCCCGCACTCACCCGATGAAAAGGTGAACATCGAAACCGTGCAAAAATTTTGGGATTTCCTGGTGGCCACACTGGAAAATATTCCGAAGAAATAGAGAGTTGCAGTTTCTAACTGCAACAATTATAACGGACTTTTGAAAATCCGTGTCCCTTAAAAACAGCGATTGCAAATCGCTGATCCCATAAAAAATTCCATCTGTGACTTTACGGATGGAATTTTTTGATTCTACCTATTTAAATAGTTAGATAATTGTTAATAAGATTTAAATGGACTGTTTGGTTTCAGCTTTTAGTTTAATTTTGCTTTCTTTAATAGTGAGATAGGATTTTATGAAGGAAAAAACAGGTATTCTTTTTTGCCGGTGCAAAGCCAATGTCGTTTCAACGGATAAACTCGATGAAATATCGGAAGGATTGAAGAGTCTTGATACCGATGTGTTTGAACTCCAGGATTTATGCGCACTTACAGTAAACGAAAAGGATGTGCTCAACACTATTGGAAAAGAATTCGACCAAAAAATTATTATTGCCTGTTACCCGCGAGCCATTAAAAATATGTTCCGCCAGGGCGGAATTGAATTTGGCAATTTTGAAGTACTCAATTTTAAAGAATTATCATCTGCCGAAATATTCAGTAAAATTGAAACCGGTTATCAAATTCCGAAAGGTGAAGCACGTTACCAGGTTCAGGCAACTGATTTGGATGTTCCGGCGTGGTTTCCGGTAATTGATGAATCACGCTGCAACTTGTGCGGGAAATGTGCCCGTTTTTGTTTGTTTGGTGTTTACAGTTACAATAAAAAGAGCCTGAAAGTGGTGGATCCGCTGGCATGCAAAAACAAGTGCCCGGCATGTGGGCGTACCTGCCCCACGCAGGCCATTATGTTTCCGCGGCTCGATGAAAACACTGTTTTGGCCGGTGCCGAACCCGGAGAAAAAAAGGTTACCATCGACAAGGGCAGTTTGCTGACAACCTTGAACCAACGCAACCAAAACCGGCGGAATATTTTCAGGCAGGGAGTGGTCCAGCAGGCCGAAGAAGAACGGCGAAAAGCCATTGAAGAGTTTAAACTGGGGGTGGATAAAAAAGAGACGAATGATTAAGCGAATACTTTTAAACAGCGATAAAAAGTGCCTTTACAAGTTTGTGTATAACATGGGGGTGAAAGGCACGATGAGTTTCAGAAGGTACCAGAAGCGAATGAAAAAAGGGGAGTTTTTCCCGGCGTTTCATTTTATTTCGGTAACCGACGATTGCAACCTGAATTGCCAGGGGTGCTGGGTTACAGGCAAAAAAAGCAACCACCGGATGTCTGTCGAAGAGCTCGATCGGATTATTAATGAAACAAAAGCCAAAGGGTCTTATTTTTTTGGAATTCTTGGCGGCGAACCCCTGATGTACAAACCGCTTTTCGATGTACTGAAAAAGCATCCGGATTGCTATTTTCAGCTGTTTACCAATGGGACCCTGCTGACACCCCGCGTGGCCGAAGAGCTTAGAAAAATGGCGAATGTAACGCCGCTAATCAGTTTTGAGGGCGACGAAGATGTCGCTGATATCAGGCGCCGGGGAAACGATGTGTTCCGGCGAACAACCCGGGCGGTTGAAAACGCAGCCAACGCCGGGCTCATAACCGGGGTGGCCATGAGCGTCTGCAAATCGAACCTCGATTTGGCGCTTTCACCGGAGTTTATTCAATCGCTAATCGACAAGGGAGTGGCATACCTGTGGTATTACATTTATCGCCCGGTGGGAAGCGATCCAACTGTTGAGCTTGCCTTAAACAAAAAGGAGATTCAAACGTTGCGAGATTATATGGTGGAGGCCCGTTCAAAATATGATATTGCAATAATCGATGCCTACTGGGACGAAGATGGCAACGGCTTGTGTCCGGCAGCCACAGGGCTGAGTCATCACATCAACGCCTCGGGATATATCGAGCCATGCCCGGTTATCCAGTTTGCCACCAATCATGTGGGTGACAAACCACTGGCAGAAATTTACCGTGATTCGGTATTTCTGGATGAACTGAAACAGGAAATTCCTAAGAAAACATCGGGCTGCATTTTGATGGAAGACCCGCATTGGCTGGTTGAATTTGTGGGAAAGCACAATGCAAAAGATACATCGGGCCGTGAAAATGAAGCCGAAAGACTGAAAGCCATGCCCAAAGTTCCGAGCCACGGATCGGGAACTCCGGTTCCTGAAAAAGGCTGGATCTACAGGTTTGCCAAAAAACGGGCATTCTTTGGACTTGGCGCTTATGGATAGAAAAAATGATTGAAACAAATCGAATACTGAGAGTACCCCCAAAGAAAAGTGTCCGCGATAATTTGCGGAAACAGGTGGCGTTGTATGTCAGCCAAAATAAAATTTTACCCCCTTCCGATTTTGAAACCCTTGAACACCATTCAAAAATAATACTTGATAAATTGGGGGAAGATATCGAATCGCTCAGTTTTATAATTGTATTGCTTGGAAACGAAATCTGGAGGAAAACTGTTGAGGCCACTCCGTTTCACCGGCGATTGCTTTTGCTGCCGCAATGTTTGCGCGACAGTAACAAGTGCCTTGGTGAGTTTGATGACCTCGGGCTTATTTGCGCCGGTTGCAAAAACTGCCACATTGATGAAATTCTCGGGAAAGCTGAAAAACTCGGTTATACCACTTTGGTAGCCGAAGGAACAACTATGGCCATTGGATTGGTTGAAGAAGGATCGATTGATGCGGTTTTGGGAGTGAGCTGCATGCCGGTGCTGCAAAATTCATTCGGCCCGGTTACAAAAGCTGCAGTTCCTGCAATGGCAGTCCCGTTGTTGCACGATGGTTGCGAAAATACTTCAGTGGATTACGACTGGCTTTTTTCCGAAATGGAACAATATTTTGAAAATCCACGAATTCAGCCTCTTTCAGTATCGCTTTTAAAGAACAAGGTTTTGGAGATTTTTACAGAAGAAAAACTGAAAATATATTTCCCGGCAGGTAACGAAACCGAAAAGCTGGCCTTACAGAGCATGGCAACGGGAGGCCACCGTATGCGCCCGTTGCTTTCGTTGCTGGCTTACCAGTCTTATGCCAATGAAGTTTCTGACGAAATCCAGTCGGGGATGGCGGTAATTATTGAATGTTTTCACAAGGCATCGCTGGTTCACGATGATATTGAAGACGACGAGGATTTTCGTTACAATCAGCCCGCGCTGCATAAAAGTGAAGGAATTTCCACTGCCATAAACACCGGCGATTATCTCATTGGCAAAGGATACCGGCTGCTGGCAGAAATGCCTTGCGAGCCTGATGTTAAAGCGGAGTGTTTGAAAATTGTTGCAGCTTCGCACCTTAAACTTGCGGAAGGACAGGGGGCTGATATTTTGCTGACGCGTCACATGGCCAAAAAATCAGTGGAGGAAGTGCTGAAAATTTTTGAGCAGAAAACCGGCGAAGGTGTTAAGGTGGCATTGTTAATGGGTGCCATTGCCGGGAAAGCGCCGGAAAATGAGATGGAAGTTTTATCGCGTTTTTCAGAATGGTTTGGGATTGCCTACCAAATTCGTGACGATTTGAATGAACTCAGGGAGGATAATGATTTGAAACACGCTTTCGATTTTCCTTTCCTGCTGGCACTGCTCAATCGCGACATGAATGGCGAATCTCCTTCGTTTTCAGAAGTATTGGATCCGCGGAATTTTGATATGCTTTCCGGTTATTTCAAACAGTTTACCGTTGAGGAGAAAGCAGAAAAATACCTTGCCGAATACATCGAAAAATGTCATTCTGAGCTCAACAAGCTTCAGAATAAGAAACTCCGATTGAGTTTATACGGTTTAATGGGGAAGATTTTTAAATCGTAGCACAATAAAATGCAGCCATCATACTTTCCATTATATAAACAGTTTATTTCCGAAATTGAAAAAGGTTTTTCATTGCTCGATGAAACCAGTAAAACGGAACTGAAAAACTTTGTAAAAGGCCAGCAGCTTGCCAGCGGGGCTTTTGCCGACCGCGCCGGCCAGCCCGACCTTTACTACTCCTTATTTGGGGCATGGATGGCAGAGGCTTTTCATTTGAAGCCTCAGAAAGAAAAACTGAAAAGATTTATTCAGGACATTAACCCGGAAAAGAGAAAGAAGATCGACAGGTTTGCCATTCTGTTGATTCGGATTATTTTTCAGGAAAAAGAAGTGGAGAAGCCCTCGTTTTTTTCATTTTCAAAGTTTGTATTGGATGGGAAACTGTCCATAAATCCGGCTTACCAGGCATTTCTTTTTTTACTGACCTTTGATGCGTTGTACGGGAAAAACAAAAGTTTATATTTCATTTTAAAAACCCTGCTTACTTTTTACCGTCTTCCGGAAAGTGTTCCTTCCGGATTTGTGGCCGCATTGCTGGCGGCAAAATATTTGGCCGGAATGAATGTGGAAAAACAGAAGGCGGAATTGCTTTCGTATTTTGAAGAAGGAAAAGGGGTTAAAGTTTTTAAAGAAACAAAAAATGCGGATTTGCTTTCAACAGCAGTGGCGCTTTTTGCGCTGAAGAAAGCTGGTGCCGATTTGCGCCTGGTGGCCCCGGATGCTTTTCAACTGGTTCAACAAAATTATGCAGAAGGTGCTTTTTTGTCGGGTGACGGAGATTTAACACGCGATTTGGAATATACATTTTACGGTTTGCTAACTTTGGGGACACTTTCATAAATATGGATCAAAAACATTTACAAAACAGGTTAAAAGAAGTGGGGCGGTTTGTTGCAACAGAACTCAAACCGGAAGGTTACTGGGAAGGAAAACTGTCGTCAAGCGCGCTGGGAGTTGCTGTTGCAGTGGCTGCTTTGCACTTCGACAATAAAAAAAAGCATGCACCGGAAATCAAGGCAGGAATCCAATGGCTGCAGAAAAACATCAATACCGATGGCAGTTATGGCGACACCCCCGAAAGCCCGGGGAATGTGAGCACCAGCCTGTTGGTTTACGCGGCTTTAAATTTGTACGCATTCGTGGATCAATCGGTAAAAGCAACCCAAAGTCAGATTGAGACTTACCTGAACGCACAAAAAATTGATGTGGCCTCGTCGCAGGTGGCTGAATTTATTTTGGAACATTACCAAAATGATTACACTTTCTCTGTTCCAATTCTTGCCATGTGCGGGCTGTGCGGCGTTCCCGATGAAAGTGCTTTCCGGCACATCCCGCAGCTACCTTTTGAATTGTCGTTAATGCCGCGCCGGTTTTACCGGTTGCTCAACCTCAGTGTGGTAAGTTATGCCATCCCGGCACTGGTGGCGGTTGGCATTGTCATATTCAAAAAGAAAAAATCAAATTTGTTTTGGCGTGTCGTAAGGCGTTTTTCCATAAAAAAAGCTATGCGTATTTTACACCGCATGCTGCCCGAAAGCGGTGGTTACCTGGAAGCTATTCCATTAACTGCTTTTGTTGCATTAAGCCTTTTGAATTCCGGTTACGGCGATACTGAGGTGGTGAAAAAAGGCATCCGGTTTTTGAAAAACACCCAGCGCAACGACGGAAGCTGGCCCATTGATGTAGATTTGTCTTCCTGGGTAACATCTCTTTCTGTAAAAGCTTACCGGTTGAGTTTAACTGCTTTTATTACCACAGATCAGCAGGATAGAATTGCCGATCATTTTAAATTAATTCAAAATGACAAAGTGCACCCGTTTAACGGAACCGGGCCGGGAGGCTGGGGCTGGACAAATTACCCCGGATCAGTACCCGACGGCGACGATACGCCCGGCACCATTCTTGCGCTGTTAAAACTTCAACCCAAAAACAAGGTAAAAAAAGAGGTACTCGACGCGGTTAAATGGCTGGGGAAATTGCAAAATAACGACGGTGGTTTCCCAACATTTTCAAGAGGCTGGGGCAAACTACCGTTTGACCAAAGCTGTTCCGATTTAACCGGGCATTGCCTGCTGGCAGTTTCTGCAGTCAGGGAAACCTACAACCACGATTTGAGAAAACGGGAAATCAGGAAGCTTGAAAAAATTGCAGCCGGAGCACTTGCGTTCCTGAAAAAACACCAGCGGGAAGATGGCAGTTGGCTGCCCCTTTGGTTTGGCAACCAGCTAACGCCCGACCACAAAAATCCTGTTTATGGTACGGCAAAAGTGGTTACCTATTTAAAAGATGCGCTGGCGCACCAGTGGCTTCCTGAAAATACACGTATCCAGTTAAAACGGATGGTACAAAAAGGCAATGAATTTCTTGTTTCAGTACAGAATGAAGACGGTAGCTGGGGAGGCGGCAAATCAATTCCCGGCACTATGGAAGAAACAGCCCTGGCCGTGTCGGCACTATCATCCAAAGAGAATCTGGAGATTTGTTATTCAGGATTAAACTGGCTCGACCGTTTTTATACTGAAAATGGATTTAAAGCAGCGCCCATCGGACTTTATTTTGCATCGCTTTGGTACGACGAAAAAATGTATCCTGTTACATCTTATCTCGAAGCCATTTCAAGGGTGCTGGAAGTGAAACAGTCATAGCCGGTTCTATTTTATTATTCGTTTGTCAAGCTTTAAAGGATAAATCTCCCAGGTTATTTTACTGAAGTTTTTGGCCAGCGGGTTAATGATGTAATTAAATGAAGTTTTATCAACTACTGAAGGGACAGCAAAACAAACAATCCCCGATTGAATCAACTCATTTCCAAACTGCTGAGAAGATTTGGTGAATGGAATAGCGTCCCAGTTGGCAGGCAATTCATTTTTCGGAATTTTTTTGATTAACCGGTAGGGGCAGTCAAATTCCATAATACTGTATAAAATATAGCGTTCAGAAGAAAAAAGTTCGGGGTCAACCGTTAGCCTTTCCAGCAATGCCGAAGCAATAGTTGAACTGGCATACAAAACAGGATGTCCGGCAAAGTTCCACCGGCCACCATATAATTTTGCACCCTCGCCGCTTACGTCGCAAAATTCTGTACGTGCAATACGGTAAATTATCATATTGCTACGCCGTGTTGCAGCCGCATAATTTCAGCTTTTAGCAGCATTACACCTTCAGATACATCAATTAATTCGATGGGTTTTCGGTTGCCAATACTAAACAGTGGCCTATCCATCCAATGTCTGAACCCTTCCTCCCCAAAATAGGAAATTCCCAGCGCGTACAATTCGGCAAGTTCATACATTTTTTCCGATTGAATAACATCGAATATTTGTTTTCGCTGAATGGTTTTTGAAGAAACGCCCAGCGCTTTGGCAAGTGTATTATTGTCGAGCCCTGTAACCTCCTTCAGTTTTTCAAATGATTTTTTATGAAGTCCCTCCCTGAAAGTATCTACCCGGTTCAAGGGTTCAGAAAACGCATTGACATTTACTCCCAAAATGGCAGGTGCAGTCAATAAATGTTCGCGTTGGTATGCCATAGCTACTGCCGGTTCGGTAGCTTTTGGGGTTTCTTTTTCCTGTTTTTTGTATTTTTTTGAATTCATTTCATCGGATATTTGTCCACTAATATACGGAAAAATGTCCGGAGTTTAAATTTTTTACTCCATTTTTTTGAGAATTTTAATTGCGAATGGGGGAGCCTGAGTAAAGCATTAAGTATTTATCATGGGAATTTCTTCCCCTTCGGTGGTGAGGTAGCTGCCGGCCAGATTTGCTGTCAGGCACGAATGGATGGGGATAATTTCAATTAAATCGCCCACATTGATTAAATGAAAATTTTTCTGTGAAACTCTCAAAATGCCATGCTCCTGCGAAAGTCGCATAACGTAGTTCCTTTCTCCGAGCATCGTTTTTTTCCCGTCAATACTAATTACAATTCTTCCGTAATAGGGTTTTGCAGACACATTCAGCAAAAATTCTTTCGAGAGGTGAATGGCACCGCCATAAATTACAATCTCGTTGCGTGAAGGGTGTTTCGAAACAACGGGGCAAACCAACCGAACGGCAATATCGTCAAAATCGCATACACCGAGGCTTTGTTGCATTAAATCATAAAAAACAAAGTTGCCCGGACGTATTTCGTCAATGCCGTTAAAGTTGGTACAAAGTGTACACGAAGGTGTATCGCCAAGGCTAACTTCAATGTCAGGATGTTTGGTGCTGAAACGCCTTTTCAGCGATTGCATTTTCAGCAAGGCATCATAATGGCTGCTGAAAATTTCATCGGTTGACCGCGCGTAATATGTTTGCCCGGTATGCGACAAAAATCCTTTAAATTTTAGCTTTTTATTTTTGGTGAGAATTTGGATTACGTTGTCGATTAAGCCTGTCCTGGAGGATGAGTTAATTCCCGTCCGGTTATGGCCGGTATCAATTTTCACATAAACTCCAAGCGGGTGGCTTATTTTGTTTGCCAAAGCCGTTGCCCCCTCTTTGTTTTCCACCAGTACGTTCAGTTTAATACTGGCAGCCAGCCGGTTGATGTTGTTAATTTCCAGAATGTTTACAGGAAAAGCAATGGTAATATCGTCCCAGCCATGTTTAAAGAAATATTCGGCCATTTTTACTGACGAAACAGTTATGGCTTCAACACCGAACAAGCGGAACCACTCACCAATAACTGCCGACTGATGTGTTTTAAAATGCGGTCTGAAGCGAAGCTGGTAATCATTAGCTTTCTGGGCCATTTTTTCAATGTTGTGCAGGCATTTTTCTTTGTCGATAACCAGCGTGGGACGAATAATTTTTTTCATACTCTCTCTCTCTCTCTCTCGTTTTTTTTATTCCAACTTTTTGGCCAGTTCGTTGCGGGCTTTCATCAATTTTTCAGAAATACCCACCTTGTAAATGTGAGGGCTTATAAACCGTTTGTGCTCATCGGGAAGGAGGGCAGAACGTTCGAGAAGGAATTTGTGGATTTCGATTGGCGGTTTTTTATCTGTAATATCCCGGCCATCTTTCACAACCAACTGTAAAAGCGGTTGTTTGTTGCAGTTTTTCACATTGGTAAAGCGGTCGGAGTAAACAGGGTGGAAAATAAATTCCAGTTCATTTTCTTTTTCATTGGCCAGAGCAACGGTGTCGCGGTAGAAAAAACCTTCTTCATCCAAACACCGGTAAACCTGTTTTTTGCAGGGGAGTGTAACCTTTTCGATGTTTTCCGATTTTTTCATCCTGGGCTGTCCGTTAACTTCCGCAAGTTTATAAACACCGTCGAGGGCAGCATCACTTTTCCCGGTCACGAGTTCTGTACCAATTCCAAAAGCATCGATGGCTGCATTCTGGTCCTTCAGCAAACTTTTTACAACATGTTCATTGAGTTGATTCGATGCAATAATTGTCACATATTCAAGTCCAGCTGCGTCGAGCATTTTACGGGCTCTTTTGCTCAGGTAGGCCAGGTCACCGCTGTCGAGCCGTATGGCTTTCAGTTTTTCATTGCGGCTTTCCATCTCCTTTGCAACTTTAATAGCATTAGGCACACCCAATTTTAAAGTGTCGTAGGTGTCAACAAGCAGAATAGCATTTTCGGGATGTGCCTGTGCATAAATTCGGAATGCTTCCAGCTCACTGTCGAAACTTTGAATCCAGGAATGGGCTTGTGTTCCGGAAACAGGAATGTCGAATAATTTACCTGCCAGCACGTTGGAGGTAGAGGAAGCTCCGCCGATGATGGTAGCGCGGCTGGCATGCAGTGCACCTAATCCTTGCGCGCGCCTCAATCCGAAATCAGTAAACATGCGGTCGCCTGCTACCAGCTTAATGCGAAAGGCTTTTGTGGCAATCAACGATTCAAAATTCAGGATATTAAGCAACAGGCTTTCAATGAGCTGACATTCGATAATCGTTCCTTCAACCTGCAAAACAGGCTCGTTTGCAAATGCAATTTCGCCTTCCTGCATGCTCATGATATTTCCTGAAAAGTGAAAATTTTTCAGGTAATCCAGAAATTTATTTTTAAATCCCTGTTTTTTAAGATATTGAATGTCAGAATCGCTGAAGGTGAAATTGTTGAGAAATTCCAGGAAATCCTGCAACCCTGCAAAAACGGTGAATCCTCCTTTATACGGGTTGGTTCGAAAAAAGTAGTTGAAAGCGGCGGATTCATTTTTTTTCCCGCAATAGAAATATCCCTGAGCCATGGTAAGCTCATAATAGTCTGTGTAAAGCCCCCAAGTCTGAGATAATAATGACATTTACATTATTTTAATTGCTTAAATATAGCTAAGATTATATTTTACAAAAAATTATTGGCAATAAATTTTTTATAATATTCGAATAAGGGTTTTGGATAGTACAATTACATTTCTATTTTTGCATATTCAGTTCAGTTATTTATCAAAAAAAAAACCTGCAAGTATTTTTTCTGTAATAGATTTCCTTGCAATATTTTGATGTAAAATTTAGTTGAGCCAGATATGAAAAATTCTACCACGCCCGCCGGAGGTGTTAAAAACCAACTCCTCAATGTATTTTTATTTGTTTTGTTTCTTTTTGCAATTACCGGGGTTCAGGCCCAAAATTGTGGGGTAAATGCGGGTTTGCCGCAAACCATTTGTGCTGATGAACCCCTTACTTTAAGGGGTAATGCTGATGGCCTTCTGGCAGGATCAGTTAATTGGTCGCAAATAAGCGGGCCTTCTGCTAACATTTTGTCACCTGAAAATACCGAGACAGAGGTTACAGGCCTTATCGGTGGCAATACCTACGTATTTAGAATTTCTGCTAATTGTACCGATGGTTCCTACGTATTTCAGGACGTTGATGTAACCGTAAATATTGCGCCTGAAGCAGATGCCGGTTCCGACGAAATTTACTGTCCTGGAACTTATAATTTAAGTGGAAGTTCTGTTCCTGCGGGTGGCAGTGGTGCCTGGACAATCGAGGGCAGCAATGGAGCGGGGTTAAATATTAGTTCTCCCGGTACACCAACTTCTTCGATTACCTTACCCGACGACGAAGCAGGTTCTACAACCCTCCGCTGGACAGTAACCCTCGGAGATTGTTCAACCTTCGATGAAGTTATTATTACCAACAGGGGAGGGGTTACCTCAGTTGATGCCGGCCTCGATCAGACTTTAAGTAATTGCTTTTCGGCTACAACCTCAACAAACATGGCTGGAACCTTCGATGGTGACAATATTGACGGCCAAACTGGTTTATGGACGGTTGTGAGTGGGCCTTCCATTCCAGTTATTAATAATCCCTCATCAAATAATACAGCTATCAGCGGTCTGGTTGAGGGAACCTATGTTTTTCGCTGGACAGTAACCGGACCTTGTGCTTCCGGCTCCGATTTGGTTACAGTGACCGTGCCGCCACCTGCCGGTAGTGTAAGTAATACTTCCATCTCGCCAAATAATCCTACCTATTGCGATGGAAGGACTTCACAAGTACTTACCGGTTCCCAACCGCTTTATGCCAACGAAACGATTTTGTGGGAACAAACTTCCGGTCCTTCGGGTGTTACCATCCAAAACCCAAACAGTTCCTCAACACTGGTTAGCGGGTTGGATGGAAGCAGTAGTTATACATTCAGATATACAATTGAAAACAACATAACTGGTTGTTCCAGCTCATCTGCAACCACCATCAGTTATGGCATTCCTCCTGTGTTGACTATCGCATCATCTTCTCCTTTGATTCTCGGATGTGACGAAACAACGGCAGAGATTGAATTCACGCAATCAGGACCCGGTGCTGTTCAATATAGTATTCTAAGCGGACCTGATGGAGTTTTTTCTTACCCAACCTCCTACACCAACGCAGGTTCTTCTCCGCTTTCCATTGTCGGACTTTCCGCCGACGGGACCTATCGTGTTAGTATTCGAAAAGGTACTGCAGGTGCTGCCTGTGCCCCTGTTTATGCCACGATTGATATTGTCGTTTCAGGAAGTCCGGTAGGAGCCAATGCCGGTACCGATCAATTTGTTGCATGTAATGTTTCTCAAACCACATTAGCAGCAAATGTTATTCAGCCCGATGAAACAGGAATTGGGCAATGGACTCAGGTTAGCGGGCCAAATACTGCCACTATTGCTGATCCTTTAAATGCCAACAGCCAGGTAACCGGTTTGGTTAATGGCTTGTATGTATTCCGATGGCTGGTTACCGGAGGCGATGAATGTGCCCCTGCTCAGGATGATGTTGAGGTTAGAGTTGCGAGTATGCAGCCTGATCCGGCCACTGCAACAGGCCCGGTCGATGATGTTTGTGCAGGTTCCCCGGTAGTTCTGGAAGGGCGCGAACCCATATTGAATGAAACAGGTACGTGGACACTCGAATCAACCAACCCTGCAACAACCAACCCTGTAACATTTAGCCCTGATATTAATAGCCCAACCGTGGTTGTTGACGGACTTGATCCTTCTACTGAATATACATTCCGCTGGACAATAGAAAATGGCTGTGGAACTCAGTCTGCAGATGTTGTTGTAACAACTACAGCCGAAATGGGACCGGTTGCTGCTGATGCAGGTTCTGACCAGTGTTTTCCCTCCAGTACCACGTCTGTAACGCTGCAAGGTAACGATCCTGCTCGGGGAACCGGTAGTTGGACCGTTGTTTCCGGGCCTAATACCCCAACTTTTTCAGATGCAACATTATACAATACAGATGTAACAGGTTTAACCAACGGAACGTACGAATTTGAATGGACCATATCTTATGGTACAGGATGCGTTGATACAAAAGACAGGGTAACCATTACTGTTTGGGATATTACCCCTGCCAATGCAGGTGCAGATAGGGATATTTGCGGAACGTCAACTACATTTGACGCGAATGCTGCTGCCGCGGAAGAAACAGGTGAGTGGAGTCAGGTTTCCGGCCCGGCAGGTTATGAGATTTCAGATATAAACGATCCAAATGCTACAATAACCGGGCTGATTGACGGCGCTTATGTGTTTAGATGGACTATTTCCAATGGGGCCTGTTCCTCCTTTGATGACGTGAAACTAAGGGTCTCCACTACCGTTCCTTCCATTGCCGATGCCGGCACCGTGAACGATGTATGCGGATCAACATCTGTAACATTGAATGCCAACACACCAACTGAGGGCGCTGGTTTGTGGTCAATTGTAAGCGCACCCAATACGCCTGCTTTCACGAATCCCACTTCGCCAAACACAGATGTTGCCGGGTTAATTCCCGGAACCTACACATTCCGATGGACCATTTCGGGTGGAACATACTGTACTCCTTCAACTGATGATGTTACTTTTACGGTTTATCCTGTTGCTGATGCCGGCTCTGATGCAAGTTACTGCGATGCAGTGGCTGTCAATCTTAACGGAACGGTTAATAGTACCGGAACCTGGAAATATGTTTCTGGTCCAACTGGATACACCTTAACGACAAATGCCCCCAATGCTGCAACAGTAACCGATTTAACCACCGGAGTGTATGTTTTCAGTTATACTATCCCTGCTCAGGGAGATTGCCCGGAATCAACCGATGAAGTGACCATTACGAACCTGAATACTACCGATGCTGCAGTAATTACAGGGCCGGCCACTACAGAATATTGTGATGATCAGGCAGGAGATGTGTCTTTTGCGCTGCAGGCTGATGCTCCGGGAGTTGGCACCGGAAGCTGGTCGAAAGTGAGCGGGCCGGCAGTCTCATTTGACGACGCCGGAAACAATGTCACTGATGTTACATTAACCGGAGGCCCCGGCATCTATCTTTTCCGCTGGACAGTTACCAATGGTACCTGCAACAGTTACGACGAAATTACCATAACGAATTATGCTCCGCCAACAATTGCCAATGCCGGCACTGATCAAACTGCTGTTTGCGGTTTTGAGACGGTTATGGATGCCAACCTGCCGGATGACGGTCTTGGTACTTGGACACAAATTAGCAAACCAGCAGGAGCGGCAGATGCTGTTATCGAATCACCCATTTTGCCCAATACTGTCATATCTGGAATGGAAGAAGGAACTTATGTTTTCGAATGGACCATTACCAACGGACCGGTTTGTACACCCAGTTCCGATCAGGTAACCATAACTACCCTGCAACCACCAACACCTGCCAATGCAGGGCCAGATCAGGAGCTGTGCAATCTAACCAGCACTACTCTGGCGGCAAATGAACTAACATTCGGAACAGGAACATGGTCACAGGTTTCCGGGCCAACGACTGTCTCATTTGACAACGTAAATGTCAGAAATACCACAGTAAGTAATCTTGATCCTGGTTCTGTTTCAGGAACGTATGTTTTGCGCTGGACTACTACTCTTAATGGCTGTACTTCAGAAGATGAAGTTACCATTACCATCTGGGCACAACCCACAACTGCATCGGCAACAGATATTACCAAGTGCCTTTATGAACCTGTAAATCTGACAGGCAACACGCCAATCGTTGGGACGGGCCAATGGATCCAAACCAGCGGTGCACCTATAATTATTGAAGATCCTGCTTCCCCGACATCTGCGTTACTCGGTTTAACTGCCGGAAACTACGAATTTACCTGGACCATCAGCAATGGTCCTGTTTGTCCGCAAAGTCAGGCTATTGCCAATGTAACAATCAATCCGCTTCCAACCGTTGCAGATGCAGGAACCGACCAATTTTTGTGCAATGTTGACAACACTACATTGGCAGGCAACACCCCTACTGAAGGTACCGGAACCTGGTCTTTTGTAAGCGGAGAGACCGGGGCAACTATCACAGACGAAAACAACCCAACAACAACAGTCATTAACATACCTGAAGGAACCCATCGCTTGCGTTGGACAATTAGCAATGGCGTTTGTACCGATTATTTCGATGAAATGAATATTACAAGGTATCCCGAGCTTGAAGTAACGGGCCCGATTGCCAGCGCCACCTATTGCGAAGGAGGTTCGCAAACCCTAACAGTTGTTGCGACCGGAGGCGACGGATCGGGATATACCTATCAATGGTACGAAAGTTCTTCCTCAGGAGCAACAGGAACTCCAATTGCCGGAGCTACAAATGCCTCTTATATTACCCCAACAAGTCTTTCAGTGGGTGATCATTACTTTTATGCAGAGATAACGAACTGTACAACTGTGGCATCTTCAGAAGCCCAAATAACTGTTGTTGAAGATCCGGAAGTTACAACACATCCAGTTGGAGCAGATTATTGCAGTCCCGCAACTCATACAATGTCAGTTGTAGCAACCGGTGACTCCGGAGCGGGGGCTTTGAGCTACCAGTGGCAAACAAGGTTGGGTACTTCAGGTGGCTGGTCGGATATAGGCGGTGCAACAAGCGATAGTTATACAACCCCAACCCTAACCGCAACAGCACCGAATACACTGGTAAGGCAATACCGTGTAAGGATCACGCAAACAGCTTCAGGTTGCGAAACTTTTTCTGACGCTGCAACGGTGACAGTTTATCCTGTACCTGCAGTTACAAGTGCCGCCACAAAAACGATTTGTAACAATGCAAGCACTGACTATACAATCACCAGCGATGTGCCTTCTACAACCTTTGCCTGGACTGCTGCTTTGCAGTCGGGCACTGCAACTGGATTTGCCGATGGATCGGGTTCTTATATTAACCAAACGCTTACAAACTCCACCAACTCACCTGCCGTAGTTAGATATACCATCACGCCAACCGGTACAGCACCTACCAATTGTGTTGGCTCTGAGTTTATTTTTGATGTAACTGTAAACCCAATTCCCGATGTGATTACTTCCCCCACCTCAGAAAGAATTTGCAGTACTAACGAGACCAACATTTCTTTGTCAACCAACATTACGGGTGCTTCTGTTTCCTATTCATGGACAGCGGCACTTATATCAGGTTCTGCATCTGGTTTTTCAAACAGCACGGGGAATACCATTCAGCAAACTCTTACCAATACTGGCAATACTGAAGCGGTTGTCAGGTACACTATTACTCCTGCAATCGGGAACTGTACCGGTTCGACAAATACTGTTGATGTTACTGTGAACCCATCGGGGCAGGTTAATGCTATTTCCAATCAGGTGGTTTGTAATACCGATAACACTACAGCGGTTAACTTTAGCACGACTCGTACAGATGGAACCACCACCTATGCCTGGACAAACAATAATACGTCCATTGGGCTGGCTGCATCGGGCAGCGGAGATATTTCATCTTTCATGGCCACCAATTCAGGATTCTCACCGGTAACTGCCATTATTACAGTCACACCGACCTACACAAATGATGGTGTAAGTTGTGAGGGGCCTTCAAAAGATTTTACCATCACAGTAAATCCAACTGCCCAGGTAAATGAACCTGGCGATCAGATTTATTGCAACTCTGAAAACGTAACTTTAAATTATTCAACTCAAAATACAGGAGGTACAACAACTTATTTCTGGACAAATAATAATACCGATATTGGCCTGGCAGCCTCTGGTAATGGAGATTTATCCTTTACAGCTACAAATGGTGGTACCTCACCAATTTCTGCTACAATTGAAGTAACACCAACTTTCAGTAATGAGGGGGTTGATTGTTCCGGGCCTTCCGAAACATTCACTATCACAGTTAATCCTTCAGGGCAGGTGCATGATGTGGGTGACCAGCAACTTTGCAACGGAAGTACTACCAGTGAAGTAACCTTTTCAACTGACCGAACGCCAGGAACTACTACTTATGAATGGATAAACGATACTCCTTCCATTGGACTTTCGGGATCGGGTAATGGAGATATTCCATCATTTACAGCAATTAATAATGGAACTGAAACAGTGGATGCTACAATTACGGTAACTCCTTACTATGAAGGATGTGCCGGAGCAACAGAACAATTTATTTATACAGTTTACCCAACACCTGTAGTTTCCAGCGAATCAGAAATAACCATTTGCAGCGGGGAAGCGTTAAACTATGATATAACTTCAGAAACAACAGGAACCACCTACAGCTGGACTGCCAGCAACAATGTGGGAACAGTTACCGGATTTTCTTCAAGTGGAACATCTTCTACGATTTCCGACATTCTAACAAACGCCGGAGCTGCAGATGGCAAAGTAACATATACTATTACTCCCGAAGCAAACGGCTGTCCGGGACCAGAATTTAAGCTTGAGGTAACGGTTTTAAATTGCGACCCCAAAATAGGAGTGGCCAAACAACTGGTAAGTACTAGTTATAATGAAGACGGAACTGCAGATGTATTATTCAACATTCGTGTTCAGAATTACGGAAATGTTGTTTTGGAAGATATTCAGGTTGTGGAAAATTTGGCAACAGCATTTTCAGGAAACTATGAAGTGCTGGAATTGTCAAGCACTTCGTTTGATGTAAATACTTCGTTTGACGGAGATACCGACCAAAATTTGTTAAATAATTCAGGAACCTCAAATGTGCTGGCTGTTGGTGCATCAACCGATATAATTCTGAAAGTAAAAGTATTGTTGCCGGGAAGCTACACCAACCAGGTAACTGCTTCTTCCCCGAGTTCAGGAGGAACGAGCGACACTTCGCAGAATGGTTCCGACCCGGATCCGGATGGCGATGGAGACCCTACAAATGATAATGAATTAACACCGGTGAATATTGGTTCATGTACACTTACAGCAAGTGGGATTCAAAATACTACCTGCGGAAATTCTGCCGGTGAGGTTACATTAACCGGAAGTGAAGACGGAACAATAACACTGAATGGCGTTGCACAAACTTCTCCGCATACTTACACCGATTTGCAGGCGGGCTGGTACACTGCAACATTTATTGCTGATGCAACAGGTTGTATTTCGTCAACCAGTTTTGAAATTACCAACTCGAACAGTGATTTGGCAGGCTCAGTAACTGCGCATACCGATGTTAGTTGTAATGGCGGGAATGATGGTTCCGTTACCGTTACACCAACAGGAGGAACTTCACCCTATTCTTTTGAATTAAATGGAGCATTAGAACTTGACGGAACTTTTACCGGTTTATCTGCAGGAGAATACGGAGCAAAAATTACCGACGATAATGGTTGCACCTACACGGTAAGTTTCGACATTGATGAACCCACTGAATTATTAGCTGAAATCGTCAGTTCAACGGATGTAAGCTGCAATGGCGACGCAGATGGTTCAGCCACGGTAAATGTTACTGGAGGAACGACACCTTATACATATGCATGGAATGATGGCAGTTCACAAACAACAGCAACCGCTGCAGATTTAGCAGCCGGCACTTATGAGGTGACGGTCACCGATGCCAATGGTTGCATTACCACGGCAAGTGTAACGATTGATGAACCCGATGCATTGAATATTACTTCAACTCCTGCGGTTGAGACCGACCCTGGCTGTTACGGGGAAGCAGATGGCGAGATTGACATTACAGTAACAGGCGGAACCACACCATATACATATGTTTGGAGTAACGGTCAGTCAACCGAAGATGCTACAAACCTGTCTGCCGGGAGTTACACAGTTACAGTCACCGATGCTAACGGCTGCACTATTACCGGTGGAGCTTATACCTTAGATAATCCGACAGAAGTTACATTGACGGCCAGTTCAATTGTTAATACAACCTGCAATGCTTCAGTAGGTTCCGTAGTATTAACATCGAGCGATGGTAGCGATGTAACCCTCGATGGCGTCACCCAATCGTCAGGAAGTAAATTTGAAAACCTGAGTGCTGGTTATTACACAGCCACTAGTAACGGCAGTTGTCCGGCAACCACCAGTTTTAATATCATTAGCACCGACAGCGATTTAAGTGCGACAGTTGATTTTTCGAACCCCTTATGCGAGGGGGATTTGGTAACGGCCACTGTCACCGCGACAGATGGAACAGGTTCGTACACATACAGTTTGAATGGAGGCACAGCCCAAAGCAGTGGGGTATTTAATGATTTAGGAGCCGGCAGTTACAATGTATTGGTAACCGATGCCAACAATTGCACTTACACAGTAAGTTTCGACATTGATGAACCCACTGAATTATTAGCTGAAATCGTCAGTTCAACGGATGTAAGCTGCAACGCGGGCAACGATGGTACGGCCACGGTAAATGCTACCGGCGGCACAACGCCATACACTTATTCGTGGCCAGCTTCAGCAGGAAGTCAGGCAACAGCTACAGCGACAGGATTGGCAGCGGGAACT
>NZ_JBSQIC010000033.1:0-36038 GCF_055108615.1 Tangfeifania sp.
CAAAGGCTAATTTTTCGCCCACAGCAAACCGCATATTTCTTTTTGTAATTTTAGCTGCATTGGCGGCCTGGGTGGTTGTGCGAACCATAAAACACAAAGAAAAAGCGCTCGACGGCACCCGGAAATTCCTCGATGCCATTCCCAGCCTGATGATGCTGGTTATTGTTATAGGAGGGATTGTAGCCGGATATTTTACTGCAACCGAAGCTTCGGCCATCGCTGTGCTTTACTCACTGATTCTTGCCGTAATTTACAAACAGGTTTCGTTTAAAAATTTACCCGACATAATTTTGCGATCGGTAAAAACTACAGGGGTTGTTATGCTGCTTGTTGCCTCGTCAATGGGGTTGTCGTGGATAATGGCCTACGAAAATATCCCGCAGAATGTAAGCGAAGGTTTACTGGCGCTCACGAGCAATCCGTTTATGATTTTGCTAATCATTAATATGCTCCTGTTGTTTGTTGGTGTTTTTATGGATATGACTCCTGCTGTGCTGATTTTTACACCAATATTTTTACCCATTGTAACGGCTATCGGTGTTGATCCGATTCATTTCGGGATTATTATGGTGCTGAACCTGAGTGTAGGGCTTTGTACCCCGCCGGTTGGTTCTGTGTTGTTTATTGGTTGCAGTGTGGCCGGATTGAGTATCGACAAGGTAGTAAAACCGCTTCTTCCAATGTTTATTGCAATGGTAATTGTACTGCTGCTGGTCACTTATTTCCCAGAAATCAGTATGTGGTTACCGGCAAAATTTGGATTTTGACCAAATGAGAAATTAAATATAGAATTATATGAAACAGCCAGCCTGGTTGTTAAACGTTTTTACACTCAGGAAGATGATTATTTCCATTTTCTTCCTGAGTTTGCTTTTTTTTCTGCAAGGGACTACTGATTAACAACCATCCTGTTGCCCAACTCATCGGCTGCTTTTTGTCCTTTAAAATGTTCAACAATTTTTAATGCAAACTGAATGGCAACCCCTGCTCCTTTCCCGGTAATAATATTGCCTGCCACTTCAACAGCGTTTCCGGTCACATTTGCACCTTTCAACTCATTCTCAAAACCTGGAAAACAGGTGGCATTTTTACCTTTTAAAAGTTCCAGGTTTCCGAATACCATTGGTGCTGCACAAATAGCGCCCAGTGGTTTGCCGCTTTTGTTAAAATCAAGGATTTGCTCATTTAATCCGGAGTGGTTTTTAAGATTTTTTGCCCCGGGCATTCCCCCGGGCAACACTATCATTTCAACAGTTGAATAGTTAATTTCCCCGAAAAGTTTGTCAGCAGTAATTATGATGTCGTGTGCTCCTTTAACTTCCGGCTGCCCGGTAACCGAAACCGTTACAACTTTCAAGCCTGCTCTTCGCAGAACATCAATAATACTCACTGCTTCAATTTCTTCGAATCCTTCCGCTAAATGTACTGCTATAACTTTTTCCATAATCACTCATTTTTGTTTAAAAACGTCATATCATCCAGTAGGTAATTGGATTGAATTTTTTAGTTCAATGCGCAATTTCGGCATGTTTGCATAAAAATAAAAAAAGATCCCCGAAAACCGGAGATCTTTTAAATGAATGTTTTTTGAAAAAATCAGTTGTTTGAATACTCGTGAAGTGATTTTTCAAGTTTCTTCCTGGTAAAGAAAATCCTGCTTTTTACCGTGCCAAGCGGCAGGTCAAGTTTGTCTGCAATTTCCTTGTACTTGTAACCATCTAAAAACATGGTAAACGGAATACGATATTCTTCATCAAGCGCATCTATACTCTTGTGGATTTCCTTTGTGCTGTAGAACGAATCCGGCGAAGGATAAACTTTGTCTTTTGAAAACAATAGATGGAAATCGTTGTTGGAATCATCAAAAGTATTCCTGGTTTTCACATTTCTTCTGTAATCATTGATAAATGTGTTTTTCATGATGGTGTAAATCCATGCTTTGAAATTCGTATTTTGCCTGAATTTGTCACGATAAGTTAACGCTTTAAGCATGGTTTCCTGTAAAAGGTCATCAGCTCTTTCCGAGTCAGAAGTCAGGCTCAGTGCATAATAATGTAACTTGTCTCTTAAGCCGAGAAGTGCGTTGTTAAATTGAATTTGAGTCATGGCATTTTATTTTTTGTTGTTCTTATTTTTAATTTGTCTAAACAAATATAGGCAGGAATTGAAAAATGCAAAAGATTTTCAGGTCTTTTATTGGTTGATTTTCTCTATACTTTATAAAGAAAATTTATGTGTGTGTGAACAATATTAAGTATAGGTTGTTTCGTTCCGCCATAACTTATTCTGTTTAAAATATTTATGACAAACTCTAAACAGAGTCGATTTAATAGTATGTGGCATTTTTCTTTCATTTCCTGCGTTATACTTTTTTCGTCTATTTAAACGAAAGATTCAATAATATAGTGAATTTGCATGAATTCAGCAAATTACAAGGGGATGAATTGAGAATACTTAATGATTTCTTGTAAGACTTAAACTACAAAAGTTCGGTTTTTAGTTACAACATTAATCGCAATCCCAGGCTATATCCAAGGCCTGACCGGCCGGGAAACTGTTCAGTATAATTGAAGTCCTGATTTATCACATTTTTGTCGCCGTCCATTAATACTGAATTTAGCAGAATGTAATAATTGACTGACCCAATGAGCTGTAAATTGTGTGCAATATTAAAACCAGTTCTTACGCCCATTTCCGCAAAGTTGGTTGAAAGTATATTATCCGAATTTGCGCTGGTTGTGTATTCCAGGCCATAACCAATAAATGGCCCCCAGTGCATAAACCTGAACGGGTAATAGTTTTTGCTGAACCCGAGACTTCCTCTGGTGAAAATGAATTTTTCAGGGGTGTTGTTTAGCAGGTAGGTGTCTTTTTGGCGGCCACCTTCAAAATAAACTTTTATTGAAGTTAACCCTTTCGCTGTTTTCCCGGGAATAACCATTCCACCCATCAATTTTGAAAAATAGAATTCCACACGGGCAGTTGGTGAAGCCAGGCCATTAAAGGTTGTGCCTGCAAAAATGTTAATACCTGCATCATTCATTTTTTTCAGGTACATTTCATTTTCAATGATTTTTTTACCTGCTATTTGATAAAATGAAGTGCGCTCGCTATTGTCAGTTTCCTGTTCAGAAAATTTGGGGTAGCTCATTGAGCGCACAACAGCAACACGCCGGGGCTGAACATTTCCCGCTTCGGAAATTTGATTTTGGTAAACGGCAAACCGGTTGTCGAATTTCAGGCTTGCTTCCCTGCTGATTTTTGCTTTCACCGGGTTTGTATCGGAAACAACTGACTGGCCGGGCAACCCGGAAGGGGCACTATTTATTATTTCAGAAATATTACTGACAGCTAGCTGAGGGAGTTTTGCCAGCAACTCTTCTTTGCTTGCCTGTTGGTTAGGTGCAAGTGTTTCTCCGGGGTTGTGCTGTGTGGAAGATATTATCTGCTGATGAACACTAACCAGGAAAAACGGGAGCTCTGCATTTTCAAATGCTTTTTTTCTGGTTTCATTTTCTGTAGTTTTACCGGAATACCAATAATCACTGAAAAATTTTGTTGAAACAGGTTCATTGAAATCGAATTTAAAAATCAAGCTTTTTACAGTTGCCCGGTAGCCGTTTAAAATCCTGTTCTCTTCGCTGGTATTGGTTTCATCATAATACTGCTCCATTGTAATAATATCCTGAAAGTCGAAAACAACCAGGTAGCTTTCATTTACAAATGGCCGGGTACTATTTTTCAGGGCTGAAATATTGCGGATAGAATCATCCGGCGTTGCTTGTTGGGGCAGATTGTTCAATAATTCATTTTCAAGGAATACACTAAAATCGAAACTGCCATCATAGCTGCGGTTGTACCATTTCGACAAAATTTGCTGACCGGATTTATTAGCGTTCAGCCACGAAATTAACCCGGGAAAATTGGCATCTGCTGTATTGTCAGGATTTGGTAAGTTAAAACCGGGCGAGAGTAGTGGGTTGAGCTTGTAATCAGGGAGTGGGAAATTATCAGGAATGGATATATTTTTAAGTCCTTCCAGGATATGTTGGTTAATTTCTGCCTGCAAATTTACTGCCGTTACAAATAATGTTTTGGGTACTCTGACACCTGATGAGTCCGGTGTTTCTTCCAAATTTCCGGGGTTGAAATTTAAGGCTGACAAATAATTTGAAAATATAATCAGCGTAAAAAATAATAGTATCCTTTTCATTTTAATAAAGCTTTCCTAACGTCCTGAAAAAACAACCCAAAAAAAGCCTTTTTATTTGAATTTATATGATTTTTTTTGCTTAGCCTATCTGTTTTTTATGTCAAATGCCCTGAACCAAAAAATTTACCTGCTGTTAACCTGTTTGAAAAAAATGTTGCTTTGGCTCGCAACAACCAGTTCAATACTTATATTTGCCGCTCAATTTTTACAACGGATGAAAAATAAGCAAAACAATAACGGATATAAACAGAATGCCTTGATTTTTAAAGCGTGGGCACGAAAAGGGTATTCAGTATTTGCCACCATTAAACGGGTTGTGGTTATTTCGGTTTTGGCTGTTGCTTATCTTTTTTCAGTAACCTTAAAAACAGGCGCTTCAGAAAAAGATACATCAGAAGTAAAAATGCAATACGATATTGATGAAATTGAAGTTTCTGCTTCGAGAGCGCCAGCAGTTTATTCAGAAATTGCGCGGGTTCTCACTGTAATTGAGGCGGATGAAATTGAGCGTGCGCCCGTTGAGAGTATCCAGGAATTGCTCGGGTATGTTGCATCAACCGACATCCGCAGCCGGGGAGCCGAAGGTGTTCAGGCCGATGTGAGTACCAGGGGCGGCTCCTTCGATCAAACAATCATTTTACTGAATGGAATAAACATCACCGACCCGCAAACCGGCCATCACAATTTAAATATTCCTGTCAGCCTGTCGCAAATTAAACGTATTGAAGTTTTGGAAGGCCCTGCAGCGAGGGTTTACGGGCCAAGCGCTTTTTCCGGAGCAGTGAATATAATTACGCGCCAGCCGGATGCAAATACCCTTCGGCTGCAACTCAGTGGCGGAAGTTTTAATTATTTCAACTCCAATCTCTCAGGTAGTTTGCAAACCGGCAAAATGAACCACTTGCTGGCAGTCAACCGGAAAAGTTCTACCGGGTATATCGATAATACTGACTTTGGCATGTCCAACTTATTCTACTCCGGAAAAGTTAATACTTCAAAAGGAAATATTTCTGTTCATCTGGGCATTTCAGAAAAAGAATTTGGCGCAAACAGTTTTTATACGCCCAAATATCCAAACCAGTTTGAAGAAACCGGAACATTTTTTTCTGCCGCACGCTGGGAATCCAATTCGCGGTTTCATTTCACGCCGGCAGTTTACTGGCGCAGGCACACCGACAAGTTTATGCTGTTTCGCGATAATCCGCCCGACTGGTATTCAAACCACAACTATCATTTAACCGATATCGGCGGGGCTAATGTGAATTCATGGATTCGGTGGGCAGCAGGAAAAACAGCGGCCGGTGCCGAATTTCGTCATGAAGGAATAATGAGTAACGTATTGGGCGAAGAGATGGAGAATGCCGTGAAAGTGCCGGGTGAGGAAGCTTTTTATACACACTCCAAAAACCGCTCGACCGTATCGTTGTTTATCGACCATTTTTATACCATGAATGCATTTTCAGTGAGTGCCGGCTTGATGGCCAACCATATTTCGGATCAAAACACGGGATGGAATTTTTTCCCGGGAATTGATGCCGGCTATCAATTAAATGAAGCCACAAAACTGGTTGCTTCATTTAATACATCGCTCCGGATGCCCACGTTCACCGATTTGTATTACAGCGGCCCCACCAACATTGGCAATCCGGATTTGAAACCGGAAGAATCGGCCACTTTTGAATCGGGTTTAAAACTAAACAAAGGTTTTGCCCGTGGGCATTTTATCGTGTTTTTCAGGCAGGGCAAAAATATGATTGACTGGGTGAAAGAGAGCAGCGACGAATTGTGGCAATCACAGAACCTTACGCAAATAAACAGCCGCGGAGCCGAAGCAGCATTAAATTTCAGGCTGAATGAAAAACTGGGAAAAAACTGGCCCGAAATACTTAATTTGAGCTACTTCTATAACAATCAGGAAAAAGATATTACGGGGTATATTTCCAATTATGTACTCGATAACCTGAAACATAAATTTATAGCTTCGGTGACGCAGCGGATTACCGGCAATTTGTCGGTTAATTTACGTACTGTTTTTCAGGACAGGGAAGGTTCATATACCAAATTCGTTGATGGAAACGAGGCCGGGGAAGTGCCCTATCCGCCTTTTTGGCTTTTTGACGGAAAGCTTATGTACCAGTCAAACAACCTGAAACTAACATTGTCGGCCAGTAATATTTTTAACCGTTCGTATTTCGACCTGGGAAACATTGTACAGCCCGGCAGATGGATTAAAGCCGGTTTGGAATGCCAGCTCAATTTTAACTGAAGTTTGTTTTCAGGCAATTCCAAAAATTGTATATTCGCCCCAAAAACAGATACCATGTTAAAAGGAATATTAGCCATCTCAGGACAACCGGGTTTGTATAAACTCGTTGCCGAATCAAAAAATAATATTATAGTTGAGTCATTGGAGACAGGGAAAAGAATGCCTGCTTATTCCACGTCAAAAATTTCGGCCCTCGAAGACATTGCCATCTTCACCGATACCGAAGACATGCCTTTAAAAGATGTTTTTAAAGCTATTTCAGAAAAAGAAGATGGCGGGAAAACCATAAATCATAAATCGTCATCGAAAGAGCTGAGGGATTATTTTGCCGAGGTATTGCCTGAATATGACCGCGACCGGGTGTATGTTTCCGACATTAAAAAAGTTTTGCTTTGGTATAATACGCTTCAGGGAAAAGATATGCTTGATTTTTCTGAAGAAGAAGAAACGGAAGAAAACAACGACGAAAAATCAGAATAAACAAGACCCCCAGGGGTTCGCGCATTGTGCCGCATTTTCAGGCTTTTCAAGGTCTTTAATCATGTTGGTCAAAGCAGCCGTCTCTGCGTTGTACAACATATACCGGATGTTGCCATACAAGTCATAGATACGTTTCAGTACTTTGGCGCTCTCCACTTCCTCCCCAACCGGGCAGAGCAGGGTGGCACTTATGCGTGCCCCAATGGCACTCCAGGGACTGTCGCGGAAACTGTCCAGTTCCGACAGTTTCGGTTTTTATACTTCCAGCATCCACCATAAACGCTGCATTCAACTTGTTGTAGGCGTTGTCGAATTTCACGGAAACAGGATCGGAGTCAGCCGATTCGGGAGTGATTTCATTGATGCTGTTTTCAACGGTTTTGCAAAACATGGGCTGCCTGCATTGTTTTATCATCGAAAACTGAAACGGCTTGTTGCAATTGACTTAAAGCTGTGTCGTTTTAAAGCCCGATACAAAGGTCAAATGGAATTGTACCTGCGCTACCTTGAAAAATACGAATCGGAGAGTGGGGAGAATTCGCCTATCGGATTAATTCTATGTTCAGAAGGTTCAAAAGAACAAATTGAGCTGTTACAACTTGATAATTCTGAAATTCGAGTAGCGGAATATTGGATGGAGTTGCCACCAAAAGAGTTGCTGCAAAAGAAATTACATAAAGTGATAGAACTGGAAAGAGAAAAATTACAGATGAAAAAGCTGAAATAGCCAACTTCTAAATGTTAGAATACAGATCAAGTAATATTTCAATATATTTGGCGTTTATCGGATATACAAAAAGCGAATGAGCAGGAAGTTTATCTTCACTATATATTTTTTACTGGCTGTTTTTGCGGGGAAAGCCCAGATTGGCGGAGAAACTACTTATCAGTTTCTGGAGCTGACCAATTCGGCCCGCGTGGCAGCCCTCGGTGGTACTCAGGTGGCACTAACCGACAGTGCCGATTTGAATTTGCCGTTTCATAATCCTGCCCTGCTGCACAAAGGCATGCACAACAACTTGCTTGTTAATTACGTCAACTATTTTGCAGATATCAATTTCGGTTATGCATCGTATGCCCGGCATTACGAAGGGATTGGCAACTTTGCGCTGGGCATGCACTACATCAATTACGGCGATTTTAAAGAGGCGAACGAAGTGGGGGAGCTAACCGGGAATTTTTTCAATGCCTCGGAGTATGCCCTCAATATTATTTACTCTAACCATTACAAGCGTTTGAACTACGGCGCAAACCTGAAACCCGTGTTTTCGGTTTTCGAAAGTTACAGGTCCTTTGGATTAGCTGCCGACCTGGGAGTGAGTTTTGGCAGTAAGGACACTCTCACGCATGTGGCATTGGTGGCCAAAAACATTGGCGGGCAGCTCACAACCTACTACCAGGATGGTAATCGTGAGCCCATTCCATTCGATTTACAGGCAGGAATAAGCAGCAAACTGAGATATGCTCCTGTAATTTTTTCGCTTACCATGTACCACCTCAACAACTGGGATTTGGCAAACTCCGAAGACAATGAAAACAGCCTTGAAAACATGTATGAACGCGAGGAGAGCTTTGCCAAACAAATTATGCGGCACGTGGTGCTGGGCGTGGAAATTCTGCCGTCCGATAATTTCACGCTCAGGGCGGGCTACAACTACCAGCGCCGCCAGGAACTCAAATTCGACCAGCGGCTTTCAACCGTTGGCTTTTCGCTGGGGTTTGGCTTGAAAATAAAACGTTTCCGTTTCGATTTTGCCACCTCGCGGTTCCATCTTGCGGGCTCCTCCAATCTTTTTTCGCTGGCCGTTAATTTAAACGACTTTTAGTTAAAGACGATCCTGTCCGGTTTTGAAAATCCCTTATCTTTGCTCAAAATCCATCAAAAAAAATGACGAAAAAGAAAATTGTAATTGCCATCGACGGGCATTCTTCTTGCGGAAAAAGCACGCTGGCCAAATCGCTTGCCCGCGAACTGGGATATGCGTATATCGACAGCGGGGCGATGTACCGTGCCGTTACTCTTTTTGCGCTCCGGAATGGGTTAATTAATAACGGTAAGGTTGATGAAAAAAAGTTGATTTCGAGGATGAAAGACATCCGCATAACTTTTGAATGGGACACTGACACCGAAAAAAACACCACATTTTTAAACGGCGAAAATATTGAAAATGAAATCCGTCAGCTGGAAGTTTCCAACAACGTGAGCCCGGTCAGCACAATTGCAGGAGTGCGCAGCGAGCTGGTAAAGCAGCAGCGCGAAAACGGCCAAAACAAAGGGATTGTGATGGATGGCCGCGATATCGGAACAGTGGTTTTTCCTGATGCCGAGCTGAAAATTTTTATGACCGCCTCACCCGAAATACGGGCGCAACGGCGTTTCCTCGAACTGAAGGAAAAGGGAGCAGAAGTTGATTTCGATAAAATATTGCAAAATGTGGAAGAACGCGATACCATCGACTCGGGCCGCGAGGTGAGCCCGCTCAAAAAAGCAGATGATGCAATTGTTTTGGATAACAGCCACCTTACACGCGATGAACAGCTGCAGTGGGCATTGAACAAGGCAAAAGAATTAATTGAAGAAAATGAAGGTTGAAACTGACAGGCGTTCGGGTTTTTGCTTTGGGGTGATTAAAGCTATAAAAACCGCTGAAAACGAACTGGATAACGAAAAGCAATTATATTGTCTCGGTAACATCGTTCATAACGGAATGGAAGTGCAGCGACTGGAGAAATTGGGCCTGCGGACAATTTCAAGAGAGGAATATTTACGGATGAGTAATTGCAAAGTGTTAATCCGCGCACATGGAGAGCCACCCGAAACTTACGAGTACGCCAAAAAGAACAATATTGAACTGGTAGATGCAACCTGCCCGGTTGTTTTAACGCTTCAGGCGAAAGTGAAAAACACCTACCAAAAAAGTTTAGCCGACCACGGGCAGATCGTTATTTACGGCAAAGAAGGCCATGCCGAAGTGATAGGCCTCGATGGTCAGGCAGAACACAACACGATTTTACTGGAAAGTATCGACGATGTGGATAAAATTGACTTTTCGCGGCCGGTGTGGCTTTATTCACAAACCACCAGGCGAATTGAAGATTTTGAGGCAATTGCAAAGTTGGTAAAATCGAAAATGAAGCCCGGAGTGCCCATTGATATTAAAGATACCATTTGCCGGCAAGTCTCAAACCGTGTGCCTCACCTGAAAAAATTTGTGGTGAATTACGATTTGATTCTTTTTGTGGCAGGCAGTAAAAGCTCCAACGGGAAGTACCTGTTCACCATTTGTAAGGAATCAAACCCGCATTCATACCCTATTTCAAAACCTGATGAAATTAACCCCGATTGGTTTGAAGGTGTAAATTCGGTGGGCATCTGCGGGGCAACTTCAACCCCCAACTGGTTGATGGAAGAAGTAGCCGGTTGGGTCAATCAGCGTTTCAATTAAGCCTTTCCAACAGAGGGTTATTTCTCATTTTTTTGTTACTTTGAACAAGGTTGAAAAATTTTTGCCATGCCCAAAATGTTTGCCCAGGTTATTTTGCCCCTTTCTTTACACGATGCTTACACCTACGAAGTGCCGCAAAATATGCAGCCGGCAATTCGGCCCGGGCAGCGGGTGGTTGTTCAGTTTGGGCGCAAAAAATTTTATGCAGCCCTGGTGGTTTCCGTATCCGACGAAAAACCGGAAGGCTTCGAGGCCAAAGAAATTGTTCAACTGCTGGATGAAAGTCCCGTAGTATTCCCGCAAAACCTGGAACTGTGGCGATGGATGGCCGGTTATTACTGTTGCTCCATGGGCGATATTTTCAGGGCAGCGCTGCCACCGGGACTGAAACTGGAGAGCAAATCGAAAATTTTTTTAACCGGCACTGACGATGAACAACAGGTTTCCGAAAAAGAGCAGCTCATTATCAATCAGCTGCAGCAGGATACATCCACAATGGAAATTCTTCAGAAGAAACTGGGAAGCAGGTTTTCATATCCGGCCCTGCAAAAGCTGTTGATTAAAAACGTTGTGCAGGTTGAAGAAAAAATCAATTCAAAATATAAGCCTAAAACCGAAATTTTTGTGAAGCTGCATCCGCAGATCAGCTCAGAAAATCAGCTTCACGAAATAATAACTTCACTGGAACGCGCCAAAAAACAGAAAGCACTGTTGCTGTATTTCTGCGAAAAAACAGGTGTGTTTGGCGAAAAATCTCAAAAAGAAATCAGTAAAAAAGAACTTTTTAAAGGAACCGATTTTAAAACCGCCCATTTAAACGAACTGCACAAAAAGAAAATTCTGAAAAAATTTGAGCAGCCTGTTTCACGCATTGAGGAACCTGCACAAAAACAGGTGGACATTAATCTGCTGAACAAATTTCAGGAACAAGCACTTGCTGAAGTCAAAGCCATTTTCAGCAAAAAAGATGTGGCACTCATACATGGAATTACCGCCAGCGGGAAAACCGAAATTTATATCCACCTGATTGACGAAGCCCTGAAATCAGGGAAGCAGGCCCTTTACCTGGTTCCCGAAATCGCGCTCACTACACAAATTGTTCAGCGGCTGAAAAATGTTTTTGGCCCCAAAGTGGGGATTTACCACTCGCGCCTCAACAACCAGGAACGAGTAGAAATCTGGGAAAAGGTGCTGCAGTTCCGGCAAAATCCCGGCGAAGGTTACCAGGTAATCTTGGGGGCACGTTCTTCACTTTTTATGCCCTTTTCAAACCTGGGGCTTGTAATTGTTGACGAAGAGCACGAAAATTCGTTCAAACAGTTCGACCCCGCTCCACGCTACAATGCACGCGATATGGCTGTTATGCTGGGAATTCAGAATAATGCAAAAGTTTTGCTGGGCTCGGCAACTCCTTCTTTTGAAAGTTATTTTAACGCCATTACCGGAAAATACGGACTGGTTAACCTCGAAAAACGGTTTTCGAACCTTGAATTGCCCGAAGTGATTATTATCGACTTGAAAAGGGCCTGGAAAAAAAAGCAAATGCACTCGGTGCTCAGCCACGAGCTTTTTGAACTGATGAATACCGCCCTCTCAAAAGGGGAGCAGGTTATTCTTTTTCAGAACCGGCGGGGGTATTCGCCTTATGTGCAGTGTTTTAACTGTGGCTGGATTCCCAAATGCCGGAATTGTGATGTGAGCCTTACTTACCACAAATATAAAAAACGGCTCAACTGCCATTACTGCGGTTTCAGTCAGCCTGTTAGCAACGAATGTCCGGAGTGTGGTTCGTCCGAAATAAAAACCCGCGGATTCGGAACCGAAAAAATTGAGGATGAACTGAAGCCGCTGTTCCCCGGTGCGCGTATCGACCGAATGGATTTGGACACCACACGCTCAAAAAATGCATTTGAAAGAATTGTGCATAATCTCGAATCGCGAAAGACTGATATTCTTGTTGGTACACAAATGGTTACGAAAGGCCTCGATTTTGAGCACGTGAGCGTTGTGGGGATTATAAATGCCGATAACCTCATTAATTTTCCCGATTTCAGGGCACACGAGCGGGCCTACCAGTTAATATCGCAGGTAAGTGGCCGCGCAGGCCGGAAGCATAACCGCGGGCAGGTTATTGTGCAAACCTCGCAACCAGAGCATCCGTTAATTGAAATAATTCGCAAACAGGATTACCAGGAAGCATTTCAGTCGCAAATGGAAGAGCGGAAACTTTTTAAGTACCCACCCTTTTACCGGCTTATTAAACTTGTTGTAAAACATAAAAATCCGGAGAATGTAAACCGGTTTGCAAACCAGCTGGCAGCAAAGCTGCGCCAGAATAGTTCGCTCATTGTTTTGGGCCCCGAGTTCCCGCTGGTAAGCCGGATTCAGTTATGGTACCAAAAAGAGATATGGCTCAAAGTCAGCCGCAAATCGCCGCATGGCGAGGTAAAAAATTTTATTGTCAGCAATATTAACATCGTAAAACATCTGAAAGAAAACAGCAGTTGTGTGGTCAACATCGATGTGGATCCGGGGTAGTGGCATGTCTGGTTTGAAGTAACCATATCCGTGCTTTTCTAAAATTTGGTTTTTCAATCCGGAAATCTAATCGGTGATCTTTTTATGACAGCCTTTTTTTTATAGTTTTGTATTTCTTTAAATTAAACGGGTGAACGGGAAAGAAGTAAATCAAATATTCGAACAGTTCAGCCAAATGCGGGCCCTGGTTATTGGCGATGCAATGGTTGATACTTATCTTTGGGGAAAAGTTGAACGGGTTTCACCCGAGGCTCCCATTCCGATTGTTTCTGTTACAAAACGCGAAAACCGTTTGGGAGGTGCTGCAAATGTCTCGCTCAACTTGCAGGCATTGGGTGCCACTCCGGTGTTGTTTTCAGTTATTGGCGACGACGACAAGGGGCGGAAATTCAAAAAACTTTTGGAGAAGAAGCAGCTGTCGAAAGAGGGAGTTTTTGTTGATCCAAAGCGTATAACCACGGTTAAAAGCCGCATAATTGGAAAAGGGCAGCACATTGCGCGGGTTGATGAGGAGTCGGTGGACTTTATTTCCGGCGAACTGGAAAAGGAGATGGTTGAAAGCATCCGCCAGGAAGTTGAAGAGAACAAGGTTGATGTCATTATTTTTGTGGATTACGACAAAGGTGTAATTACTCCTTCGCTTTTTCAGGCCGTTAATAATTTAGCCATCGAAAAAGGAATCCCCACAGCAGTGGACCCGAAAAAACGCAATTTCAATTACTATAATAACATCGGCCTTTTCAAGCCAAATTTTAAAGAGTTTGTTGACGGCATTGGCTTGCCGCTTGAAAAAGGCGACCTGAATTCACTCCGCCGAATTGCACACGAGCTGAAAGAGAAAAACAGTTACAAGTTAATTTTTATAACCCTTTCAGAATTGGGGGTTTTTATCAGTAATGGTGTTAAGGAGCAGTATTATCCGGCGGTTATCCGTCATATTTCCGATGTTTCAGGAGCCGGAGACACGGTGATAAGTGTGGCCAGTCTGGCACTGGCGGCCGGGTTATCGCCAAAAGTTATGGCACTGATGTCGAATATTGCCGGCGGCCTTGTTTGCGAAAACCTGGGGGTGGCTCCGGTAAACAAAAACCAGTTGATGATGGTGATGAAATCGCAGGAATTTTAAATTTTTTTACTGCTCACTTCCAGTTTTTTAGCAACTTTTAATTTGTGTTGATAAAAATGCTTTCAGTTGGTTAAGGCTATTTTATTAAATTTGAAACCGATCATTTAAACAGAAATATTAAGATGGGAAAAATCGTATCACTGGCAAACCAAAAGGGCGGGGTTGGTAAAACAACAACAGCTATTAACCTTGCGGCAAGCCTGGCTGTTTTGGAACAAAAAGTATTGATAATTGATGCCGATCCGCAGGCCAACTCCACATCTGGTTTTGGGTTCGATGTGAAAAATGTGCAGTCGAGCATTTACGATTGCATTGTTGATGGAGTTGAACCTGAAAAAGTTATTCTGAATACTGAAATTGCTAACCTCGACATAATTCCGTCGCATATCGATTTGGTTGGGGCCGAAATTGAAATACTTAACCTCCCCAACCGGGAGAAAGTTATGCGTACAGCCATAGAAAAACTTAAAGATGCATACGATTTTATTTTCATCGACTGCTCTCCTTCGCTGGGGCTGATTACGGTAAACGCTTTAACCGCATCCGATTCGGTTATCATCCCGGTTCAGTGCGAATATTTTGCCCTCGAAGGGTTGGGTAAACTGCTGAATACCATTAAAATAATTCAGAACCGTTTGAACCCGGCCCTCGAAATTGAAGGATTCCTGCTTACTATGTTCGACTCGCGCCTGAACCTGTCTAACCAGGTTTACGAAGAGGTGAAACGTCATTTCCAGGATATGGTTTTTGAAACCGTTATTCAACGGAATATCAAACTGAGTGAATCGCCAAGCTACGGGAAACCCGTTGTTTTGTACGATGCCAGTTCAAGGGGGGCAATCAATCACATGAACCTGGCCCGCGAAATTTTACAGCGGAACGGGATGACACAAATTTCACAGGAAAAGAAAGTTATTGTTTAGATAAAATAGTTTGAACATGGTAAAGAGGAATGCACTTGGCAGAGGATTAGGAGCGCTTATCGACGATGCCGAAAAAATGAGACAAGCCGGGATAAGTGAAGTGGAGTTGAAAAAGATTGAAGCCAACCCTTTTCAACCCAGGTCGAAGTTTGATGAGGAATCGCTGAAAGAGCTGGCCGCCTCAATTAACGAAATAGGGTTGATCCAGCCTGTTACTTTGCGGAAGACAGGTGAAGACAGCTACCAGATTATTGCCGGAGAAAGACGCTGCAGAGCCGCTCAATTGGCCGGGCTTGAGACCATTCCTGCCTATATACGCAAGGCAAAAGACGACGGAATGCTCGAAATGGCCCTGGTGGAAAATATTCAGCGTGAAGACCTGGATGCCATAGAAATTGCACTGAGCTACCAGCGGTTGATGGAAGAACTGGAATTTACCCAGGAAGAACTGAGCAGCCGCGTTGGGAAAAAACGTTCAACAATTGCCAACTACCTGCGTTTGCTGAGACTGCCGGCAATCATTCAAAAAGGATTACGCGACAAAGAAATTTCGATGGGACACGCACGTGCATTAATTAATATTGAGGATGCCGATGTGCAGGAGATGATTTACAACCAGATAGTAAAACAAGGTTTTTCGGTACGTAAGGTGGAGGAAATTGTGCGTGACCTGAGTGAAGATAACGACGAAAAACAATCGAAAGCAAAAAAACGGGAATTGCCCGGTAAATACAGGTCGATGAAAGGTCAACTGGGTAAACTGCTTAATTCCCGGATTGGTATTTCAATGAATGAAAAAGGGAAAGGGAAAATTGTAATCCCGTTTAAGTCGGGAGAGGATTTGGAACGAATTGTTAAAATTATTGAAAACCAAAATAAAGCTACCTAAAGAAGGTTTGCTCTGTAGTGAAACTTCTATTTTTGGGCCAAATTTGCTTATCGTGGATATCAGGGGGGTTTTGTTGAAAGTTAGTTTGATCTTACTCCAGTTGCTGGTAGTATTTAATTTGCATGCGCAATTGGTAAATGCCGATACCATAAAGCAGGTTGAAAAAAAGCCTGTAAAAGAGGAAGAGGTTCATTCACCTAAAAAAGCGGCCATTTACTCCGCCGTTTTGCCGGGGCTTGGGCAGGCATACAATAAAAAATACTGGAAAATACCACTGGTGTATATCGGGTTAGGAACTATCGGTTATTTCATAAAGTGGAACAACGATAATTACCAGTTCAACAAAATGGCTTATAATCATCTGGTTGACGATAATCCTGAAACAAACCGATTTCAGGAAATTGATGCCATTAAATATTATGATCTGGACAACCCAACCCATTTTAACAATTTCAGGGACGGGTTGATAAAACGGCAGGATTATTACCGCCGTAACCGCGATTTGCTCGTTATTAGTATGGTTGCTTTTTACGGGATAAATATAATTGATGCAAGTGTGGATGCCCACCTTTTTAATTTTGATATCAGCGACGACTTAACTTTCAACTGGGAACCTTCTATGCTAAATATTAATAACAATTTAGTATATTGTTTCAACTTCAAATTTAACTTTTAGTATATGGTGATGAAAAGAATAGTGCTTTTGGGGGGAATACTAATGTTTATTTTTTCGGGAATGCTTTCAGCACAAGAGGAAGGGAGGCAAAAAATTGTAATGCCCAGAATGAAAAGCCTGGAAATCACTGGAATTAATGAGGGAACTTTCGTGACAGCTCCGGCTGGTTCATATTCAGGTAAACAACAAGGCAGTTTTAAAGGGCCGGATGAAAACCTCGATGATTTTTTCTCTGAAAAAATGGACAGCCTTGTAGATACCTGGTATGCGAAACAAGCTTTTCACGAAGATTCACTGGGCGATGCCGCAGAACGTTATCCGAAAAATCTGCCCGATTCAGTTTACATCAAACGGTTGCAGGACATGCAGGAGGTTGTGGATTTGTCGTATAACAACGTGGTGAAAAATTTTATAATACTTTATACTGAAAAACGACGCGATCAGGTGGAAATGATGCTGGGGCTTGCAGAATATTATTTTCCGATGTTCGAGCAAATACTCGACAAATACGAAATGCCACTCGATTTAAAATACCTGCCGGTTATTGAATCGGCGCTGAACCCAACCGCCCGCTCGCGGATGGGAGCAACCGGTTTGTGGCAGTTTATGTTTGGCACTGCCCGCCAAATGGGTTTGGAAATTACCAGTTTTGTTGATGAACGCCGCGACCCGGTGGCCTCAACTGATGCGGCAGTGCGCTATTTTCAGAGTTTATACAACCGTTATGGCAACTGGCACCTGGCTATTGCCGCCTACAACTGCGGTCCCGGTAATGTGAACCGGGCTATCCGGCGTGCCGGCGGAACCAAAAATTACTGGGAAATTTATTACCGCCTGCCCCGCGAAACACGTGGCTACGTGCCTGCTTATATTGCAGCGGCTTATGTAATGAAATACCACAAAGAACACAACCTGTATCCGCGCCTGCCCGATTTTGAATTGCAGACTGACACGGTAATGGTTAATGACTTCCTGCATTTCGACCAGCTTGCAGCAACCCTCGAAATTGATAAAGAACAGTTGCGCTCGCTTAATCCAATGTACCGCCGCGATGTGGTTCCTGCAAAAAAAGACAAGCCTCTCCCGGTTGTTTTGCCCAACGAAACAATTATGGATTTTATTGATGCCGAAAATGAGGTTTTTGCCTACGAGCGCGAAAAGTTTTTCCCCGACAACCAACTGGTGGAACCCACAAGCCGCAGTGCTTCGTACTACACCCCGGCGGATATCGAGGGCAAGGCAAAAGTGCTGTACACTGTGCAAAGCGGCGATAATGTCGGTTTTATATCAGAATGGTTTAACGTGCGGGCATCCGATTTACGTTACTGGAACAACATCCACCGCAACCTTATTCGCGCCGGGCAGAAACTACTGATTTACGTTCCCGAAGATCAGAAAGAAAAATACGAAAGGATTAATTCTATGACGTTCGCGCAAAAACAGGCTTCCATCGGAAAATCGGCTTCCGGCAGTAGCAGTTCTTCGGCAAAAAAGCAGGAACCGCTCGATCCGAATTATATTTACCACACCGTCAGAAGGGGCGATACCCTTTGGGAAATTTCACGAAACTATCCCGGAATTACTTCGGATGACATTGTCCGGCTCAATAACCTGCGCAATGAGAATGATTTGGATATCGGGCAGAAGTTGAAGATCAAGAGGAAATCCTGATTTTACTTCAACGTAAACTCTGCCGAAACCGTCACTTTAATATTTTTCCGGGCCGAGCTGGTGTTGTGAATTCCGTAGCCGGCCACTTCGGTGGAGTAGGGCTCGGTAATCTGAAACACACCTGCCCGGGCTGAAATGAGCTGGTCCACTTCTAAATCGGTGGTAGAGGTAATTTCTTCGGCGCGTTCAAATGCATTTTGGGTGGCTTTTCCCAGTAATTGCTTTTTGATTTCCTCAATTTCGGTACTGAAAAATTCCATGGTTGAATTATCGAACGTTACGCCGCTGTCAACAAATAACTTCGGGTCGATGGCCAGCTGTTCCACTTTTTCAATTTTGTTTGAAACGATGTAAACCCGTTGGTTTAGTGTGTAACCGCTGTGTCCGTTTTGCCCGTATTCGCGGTTTACATTTACCGGGAAAATTTTAAACTCCGATGCTTCAATGCCGGTTTGTTCCCATATATTTTGGAAATCCCCGAGTTTGCGGGCCATGGTTTTGTAACCCTCCTCGGTTCCGTTTAACGAAACGCGTTCTGAAAAACTGACGGTCCATTTTACCAGGTCACTGTCAAATTCCTCGGTGCCATAGCCAACTACCCGCACGGTCTGCTGCACCTGTCTCGATTGCTGGAAAAACCACCCCAACAAACCAAAAGCAATAATCACTGAAATTCCCAAAATAATTGCCCACGAATTTTTCATTGCTGTGTTTTTTTATTTTTTTTCTTGTGTCTTCGCGCCTTTGCGTGAGGTAATTGAAAGCTGTCAACAACTATATAAATCCACTTTACCCCACCGCCACATTAATTATCTTTTTCGGCACAAATATAAATTTACGAACTTTTTTCCCTTCTAACCACTTTTGCGCCCGCTCATCCGATAAAATGGTTTTTTCGATTTCCTCTTTTGGCATATCCAGTGGCAGTTCAATTTTAAACCTCATTTTACCGTTAAACGAAACCGGGTATTCAAAACTGTCCTCTTTCAACAGGTTTTCATCCACCTGCGGCCAGGGTTCGTAGGCAAGTGTTTGTTTGTTGCCGTAAATCGACCACAGTTCCTCAGCCAGGTGGGGAGCAAAAGGCGAAAGTATTTTGGTGAATGTTTCTGCTGTTTGTTTGGTTACCTTTCCCTTTTTAATCGCCAGGTTATTGAATACCATCAATGCTGAAATTGCCGTGTTGAACTTCAGGTTTTCAATGTCCGACTCCACTTTTTGGATGGTTTGGTGGAGCAGTTTTGCTGTTTCTTTATCCTCTCCTTCTTCTGTAATATTTGCAGTATCAGCAAAAAAACGATGGACACGGTTCAGAAAATTATGGACTCCTTTCACTCCGTTTTCGGCCCAGGGTTTGCGTTCGTCAAGCGGCCCCATAAACATTTCGTACAGGCGCAACGAGTCGGCACCGTAGTTTTGGATCACGTCGTCGGGGTTCACTACATTTTTCAACGATTTCGACATCTTGGCCACAATCTGCTTCAGCTCTTCTCCGGTTTCGGTGTGAAAATATTTGCCGTCGCGCTCTTCTACCGAATCTTGTGAAACCTTTGCTCCGCCTGAAGTTTCATAGGCAAAAGCGAGAATCATTCCCTGGTTGTAAAGTTTTTGGAAGGGCTCGTCGGTAGAAACAATGCCCAGGTCGAACAGCACTTTGTGCCAGAAACGCGAGTACAAAAGGTGAAGCACAGCGTGTTCGGCACCGCCAATGTACAAATCAACGGGCATCCAGTAGTTTTCTTTTTGTGGATTGAAAATCTTTTCATCGTTTTTCGGGTCGATGAAGCGCAGGTAGTACCAGCACGAACCGGCCCACTGTGGCATGGTGTTGGTTTCACGGCGGCCTTTGCGGCCATTTTTGTCGGTTACATGCAGCCACTCTGTGGCGTTGGACAACGGCGATTCGCCGGCTTCTCCCGGTGTGTATTTTTCCAATTCAGGAAGGAGCAACGGTAACTCTTCATCGTCGAGTAAAGAAACTTCGCCATCTTCCCAGTGGATTACCGGGAACGGCTCGCCCCAGTAACGCTGGCGGCTGAACAACCAGTCGCGCATTTTAAAATTCACGGTGGCTTTTCCCAAGTCGTTTTTTTCGAGCCACTCAATAGTTTTTTTGATTCCGGCCTCTTTGTTGAGCCCGTTGATATCCAGACCTGTTTCTTTATCTGACGAATTGATGTACTCCCCGTCTTCGGTCCAGCATTTGTCGCCGGCCAGAATTCCGTCGCGGCCTTCGGCATCTTTAGGATCGAGGATACAGGTAATCGGAATGTCAAATTCTTTGGCGAATTCAAAATCGCGGGTATCGTGCGCCGGAACGGCCATAATGGCACCAGTGCCGTAACCCATTAAAACATAGTCGGCAACCCAGATAGGAATTTTTTCGTTGTTCACCGGGTTAATGGCGTAGCTCCCGGTAAATACCCCGGTTTTTTCTTTGGCCAAATCAGTCCTGTCGAGATCCGATTTCAGGGCGGCAGTTTTTATATATTCTTCAACTTCACTTTTTTTCTCCTGGGCGGAAATTTTTTCAGCCAGCTGATGTTCGGGGGCAATAACCATGTAGGTAGCTCCAAACAGCGTATCGGGACGAGTGGTGTAAACACGCAGTTTTTCATTCAACCCATCGATTTGAAAATCGACTTCAGCGCCGGTGGATTTACCAATCCAGTTTTTCTGCATGTCTTTTACTCCTGCCGGCCAGTCGAGATCATCGAGCCCCTGCAACAACCGTTCAGCATAATGCGGAATGCGCAGCAGCCATTGTTTCAGGTTTTTCCGGATAACCTGGTTGCCGCATTTTTCGTGCGACCCGTCGGTGAGCACCTCCTCGTTGGCACAAACCGTTTTGCACGAGTTGCACCACCACACCTGGGCGTTGTCGTAATAAGCCAGCCGTTTCCCGGCAATGTATTCATTCACTGCTTTTTTACCTTTTGCCTGAATCTCGTCGGGCACCGGCAGTTCGGAAACGGGCCGTCCTTTTTGTTGGTCTTCGTCGAACCAGGTGCTGTACAGCTGCTTGAAAATCCACTGCGTCCATTTAAAATAATGCGGATCAGTGGTATTTATTTCGCGGTCCCAGTCGTAGCTCAGTCCAATGGCTTTAATTTGCCGCCGAAAATTGTCGCAGTTTTTGTTGGTGGTAACAGCCGGGTGGGTTCCGGTTTGCATGGCATACTGTTCGGCCGGCAGGCCAAAGGCATCGTAACCCATAGGATGAAGGACGTTAAAACCTTTCATTCGCTTGTAGCGGCTGATGATGTCAGTTGCAGTGTATCCTTCCGGATGGCCTACGTGTAATCCGGCCCCCGACGGGTAGGGAAACATATCGAGGATGTAGTATTTCGGTTTGGAAAAATCATCCTCCGTTTTAAACGTTTTGTTTTCTTCCCAGTATTTTTGCCACCTTGGCTCAATTTCGGCGAACTTGTATTCCATTTTTTTTGAAAATCTGATTTTAAGCCGCAAAGATAAAAAATGATTCGTGGAGACAGGCTAAAAAAATTAATGAAAGCAAAACCATATCAATCATTTCAGCTTTTAATTCAACAATGAACGTTTTTGTTTGTATTTTTCAAGAGAAGGATTTATGATAAAAATCAATCACGGAAGGAAAGATTCCGTACTTCCGTTTGTGAACCTTAGCTAAAACAAAAATGATTGTTATATTTGTTTTCACATAAAAAACGAGGCAGAATCTGTAATGCAAAAAATTCGTTTAAACATCTTGGGTCTTTCGGTAAGCCAGACACAATCAGGAGCTTACGCGCTTGTTTTGGCAGAAGAAAAAGGTGAGCGCCGCATGCCTATTATCATTGGCCCGGTTGAAGCCCAGGCCATTGCCATTCAGCTGGAAGGGTTGAAACCACCCCGCCCGCTGACCCACGATTTGATTAAAAATATTGCCCAGGCTTTTGAGATTGTGTTGCTTGAGGTGACTATTTATAAACTGGAAGAAGGAATATTTTACTCCGAATTATTGTGTGAAATGGACGGCAAAGAGGTGAAAATTGATTCACGAACTTCTGATGCTGTGGCGCTGGCACTTCGTTTCAGGTGCCCCATTTACACCACCGAAGGTATTCTTTCCAAAGCTGGAATAGTGCTCGAATCGGATGAAATAAAGGGTTCGGAAAAAGAAGCACCGGAGAAAAAGGCTGGTTCTTCAGGAACTTCTTCTTTTTCGCAATACACCATGCAGGAGCTGGAAGAGTTGCTAAACGAAGCCGTTCAGAATGAAGATTACGAAAAAGCCTCGGTGCTGAGAGATGAAATCAATAACCGCAAAAAAAATTAACCTTTTTAAAAGATGAAACAACTTCTTTTTATGCTGGTCGTGATTACCGGCATTTTCTTTTTTCAGCCCGTTCAGGCGCAAGATCCGGAACCAGCTCCAAAAACTACAGAGCAGGTATCGGCAGTTGAAGATACTACCTCCGACAACTCGGTGCTGCTGTTATCAGGCGAACGCGAAACACCTTTTTCCTTTACCACTATTTTACGGGGAATGCTTGGAATGGCCGTTCTCATTTTTATTGGTTTTCTTTTCAGTTCCAACCGCCGCAACATTCCGTGGCGAACGGTTATTGTTGGTTTGGTTATCCAAATTCTTCTGGCCGTGGGGGTGTTGTACGTTCCGTTTATTCGGGTCATTTTTGAATTTTTCGGACAGATATTTGTTAAGATACTCGATTTCACCAAAGCAGGCAGCGAATTCCTGCTGGGCGATTTGATGGACGCCGACACTTACGGTTACATCTTTTTATTTCAGGTGCTGCCCACCATAATTTTCTTTTCGGCACTCACCAGCCTGCTTTTTTACTGGGGAATCATCCAGAAAGTGGTTTACGGACTGGCATGGGTTTTCACAAAGGCGCTGAAAATTTCTGGAGCCGAAGCACTGTCGGTTGCCGGGAACATTTTCCTGGGGCAAACCGAATCACCACTTATGATTAAAGCGTACCTCGACCGGATGAGCAAATCGGAAATTCTGTTGGTAATGACCGGCGGAATGGCCACGCTGGCCGGAGGTGTGCTGGCGGCCTACATTGCCATGCTCGGTGGCGACGACCCGGTACTGCGGCTCGAATTTGCCAAACACCTGCTCACCGCCTCGGTGATGGCTGCACCGGCAGCCATTATTTTCTCCAAAATGCTTGTTCCACCCACTGATGCCATCAACCAGGAAATTGAAGTGAGCAAAGACAAAATCGGCAGCAACGTGCTCGATGCCATCACTAACGGAACCAGCGAGGGTGTGAAACTGGCAGTAAACGTGGCTGCCATGTTGCTGGCGTTCATTGCTTTTATTGCCATGTTTAATTTTATTGTGGGGAAAATCGGCGAATGGACTACCCTCAATGAATTGATTGTAGAGGGAACCAAAGGTCGTTACGACGGGCTTTCGCTTCAGTTTATCCTGGGGTACACGTTTGCACCACTCATGTGGCTAATTGGCGTAGCCGGCGAAGACATCATTTCGGTTGGTCGCCTGTTGGGCGAAAAACTAATTCTGACTGAGTTTATCGGGTACATCAGTCTGGCAGATCTGAAATCGAGTGGCGTGCTTTCCAATCCAAAATCAATTATCATGGCCACCTACATTTTGTGCGGTTTTGCCAACTTCTCATCCATCGGAATTCAGATTGGCGGAATAGGCGCTCTGGCACCTAAACGGAGAGTACTGCTTTCTCAGTTTGGAATGCGGGCGCTGCTGGCCGGAACGTTGGCATCGCTGATGAGCGCTACGATAATCGGGATGATAATGGGGTAACTGTCTTGTAAAAGGAAGTTACAACTGACTGAAATAATTATCCAGAAAAATAAGCCGGTTTTCTATCCATTTTTCAATATACATCCGTTCATTTTCTATATTGAGGTTTTCATTCCAAATTCTGTTTTCGTGAAGGATAATCCCCGATTCTTCTATTTCGCTGAAATAGTAGGCGAAAAGCCGAATTAGTTGTTCTTCAGAAAAATTGTTTTCCCGCAGATAGAACCAGCGGTTTTTCAGCTTCTGTTTCAAATTTCCGGCATTGGTTTCAACCAGCCGATCAAAGAGATGGTTGGTTAAAACAGATTCATAACCGGTTCTGGTTCCGTCGTAACGAATTCCCCAGGCTCCGTCCAAATCCCACGGGATAATTTGAAACGGGGCGCTGCTGTTTTCTTTGTAGAAGAACATATTTTTCCCGGTATTGTCGCCGGCAGAAGTCAGGTTCAGCAGCAGGAAATAATCGATGAAATTTTCCAAATCGATTTGGGAGGAGATGATATTTTTGAATGTTTCATCGGAGCTATTCACTGTCAATTCGTACAAATTTTCCAGCGGCTGCCAGTTCAGTGCAACATCCGGATCGGGAATTTCCTGCTCCCATCCGTTCCAGAACCGGTTGTTCGACGGCTCGGGATTGAAGCGTTCGAAGCGGGTTGCGCCATCCGACCAGTCGATGGCTTTGTAAAGCACCGCTTCGTTGCCGGCTTCCAGAAATTCACGATTGATTCGTTCAGAAAAAATATAAATTCCCTGCAACTTATTGTTCAGAAACACTTCAACCGGTTTTGAATGAATTTCGGTGTAATTCAGATTTTCTTCATTTTCCCATCCCGGCAGATTGTTCCATATTTCAAGTGAAACCAGGTTGCGGATGCGTGACGGGTCCACAACGGTGCTGTTCAAAATCCAGTCGCTGTTCGGTTGAAATCCCAGAACAGGGGCAGAATATTCGCTAATGCTGTTCATATTTTTCCAAAGCGCAAATCCCATGGAGCGTTTATCGAAATATTTCGAAAACTTTCCGCGGCGTTCGATACCGGCGAAAGATGAAAAGGTGGAAGCTGATTCAGTCTCAGTAATCTGAATTTTCGCCAGTGTTTTGGGCTCGTCGTAAATTTCGGAATCGGAAATAATTTGAACTACCGGAAGATTTGTAAAAACAAATTTAAACTGCTGTTGCGTTCCGTTATTTTCTATTGTCAGCGGATAGGTTTTTCCAATCTCAATTTCACCAAAAGGATTTATTTTGTTGTTGTCAAGAGTCTTGCCGTTGAATGTCAGTAAGGAATTGCGATTGTGTTCCACAAACGGCGAAAAGTCGGATGAATCTTCTGTTAGCGAGTAACGGAGCATATTTTGCGAAGTATCGAAAAAACACATTTTACCATCGAGTTTTAGCAAAACAGGCAGGTTCAATGCATCGTCAGGATCGGTATCGAACGCTGTTTCTTCAAGATAGCACGAGTGAAAAATCATCAAAAACAGGAGTAGATAATATGTCAGCCACTTTCTGCTCATGCGCACTACAATTCAATGGTATAATTCACTTTCAGGATAAAATAGGTGTAGGGATTCATTGCATTCAGCTCGTGTTCGATTCCCCAGGCCAAATCAAAATCGCCAAAACCCCCGGCGATTTCATCGCCCAGCCAGATGCGGTATTTATCCCAAAACGGTTCGCGTGATTTTTTGGCCAGCCTGAAAAACTCGGCAGAGCCATAAAATGCGTGTTTCTCATCTTTTGCAAATTCCAGTTTCATGCGATAGCGGTAAGTCGTTTCAAAATAGTGCAAAAATTCATTAAAAACCCCCGACCGGTAAAATTCTTTCTGGTATTTGGCCCGTGCAAATATTTTTAATTTTTCACTGATGTTTGTGTCGTAACTGAAATACAAATCGTAGCGGTAATCGTTTTCGGCAAGATTGTCGAAATGGTTGTTGCGGGTGTAACGGCCGGCGGTTCCAATGTCGAAATTTGAATTGATTTTGTAATCCAGCCCGGCTTCCGAAATGTAATCGTCGAATCCAGTCATATTTTTATGAAGTCGCAGGTGCTGGCTGAAAAAGATTTCCAAATTATTAATAACTTCTTTCTCCAGCCTGATTTCTGTCCACAGCCCCAAATCGCGCACTACTTTTTGTTCCTGGCCGGCAGACGGAAGCCAGAAACAAAGAGAAACAATTAAGATGAAACAATATTTTAGCAGCCGGCGGAGGGATTCGATATTCATGAATTCATTCGTTGGATTTGTTAATTTTTATCCAAAGATAATGAAAGGACTGAAAAAAAGCAGCCTCCCGGATTTTCTGGAAACCCGAACCTTTTTAATAGTTTGTTTTATCAGGCTTCACTTTCCATTTGCTGAACAGCGGTAGTGCTTTATCGCGCATTAGCTCTTCAAAATCAATCCTCCGGTGCTCCATATCTTTTGCCATCTCCCCGTAAAAATCATCATCGTCGAAGCTGATTTGCGCCGCATCTTCTTTGGTACAGGCGTAAACTACTTTACTTATTCGTGCCCAGTAAATAGCCCCGAGGCACATCGGGCAGGGTTCGCACGAAGTGTAAATGGTGCAGTCGTTCAGTTCAAAAGAGGTGAGGTTTTTACAAGCCTCTCTGATGGCAAGCACTTCAGCATGGGCAGTGGGATCGTTATTGTGAATGACGCTGTTGTACCCTTCTCCAACTATTTTCCCGTCTTTCACCACAACAGCGCCAAACGGTCCGCCAAATCCATTGTTCATCCCTTTTTCGGCCAGCTCAATGGCCCGCTGCATAAACGAATTGTGTTGCTTGTTGTCCATTTTTTTTCTGTTGAATTAATCATTTAAGATAGCTTTTTTCAGCAAATGAAACAAAATGGCGCTCAATTTATGATAATTTGCTTTTTATTTCAGTAAAACTGTTATCGTAGTTTGGAGAAGCGATAAGTGGTGTGATTTCAGAATAATTTTACTGTCATTTTTTTGGGGAACCAGTAATTGTATTGCATCTGGTATCACAGAAATATTCGTAGGAAATGAAAGTTCGTCTGCATCGCCATCGCGATGAAAACAGGTTGAATCAACGTGGTTGATTTTTATGTGTTTCACTTTGCGGGTATCAACATACGGGAGTTTATCCAGCCACTTGCCAAAAAGTGCCAGCGTTATCAGCGGAGTGTACCACCAGGGAAACGGACGAATTAAGGTTACATCCAGGTAACCATCGTTGATTTCAGCTTTGGGAGCAATAAAAGCATTGTTGCCGTACTGGTTGGTGTTAGCAATGGTAACTATAAAAAAACGGCCCGAAATCTGCTCTCCATCCAGTTCAAAATCGGCTTCAACTCCTTTAAAACGGAAGAAATTTTTTATAATGAAGAAGACATAGCTTTTCAGCCCTCGTTTGTTGCTTTTTTCAAAATGCCGGGCAATTAGCGCATCGAAACCAAATCCGGCCGTGCAGAAAAAATACTTCTCCCCGATTTTGCCTGCATCGATTTTTTGAATTGTAGGGTTTGCAAGGAAAGTTTTCACTTTTTTCAACGATCCGGGAATACCAAGCATCCTCGCCAGCCCGTTTCCCGATCCGCGTGGAATGTGTCCAAGTGAAGCTTTGCTGTGGACCAATTCCGATGCCACTTCGTTAAAAGTGCCGTCTCCACCAATGGACACAATCACCGCATTTCCTTCTTGCTTAATTTGATTTTGAGCCAGTTGTGCAGCATGGTTTTTATGTTTTGTGATTTTGGTGCGAAACGGAATATTACTCCTTTTTAGTAATTTTTTCAGCGAGTCCACGTATTCGAGATTATCGTGCGGTCCGGCAACAGGATTGATGATGAAGGTAATTTTTTGCACCATAGTATTTACATTTTATTGAAGGGCACGTTATGTAAATATTGTACATAAGCCTTTGCAAAATGCATGACCGAATCGGTTTTTTCAGGCGTATAATTGTAAAAGAAATCCTGCATATTCGTATTGACGTTATAAAACCAACCCATTTCGGGCGATACAAATCCCCAGCCTTCTTGCCGGAAATAGAAAGCATAATCTCCTTCAACCAGAAAATCTTTCGAAAGAATGTCGGGTTTGTGCTTTTGGCCAAGTTGTTTCAGCAGCATTGGTCCCAAATCATTCTGATTCCCAAAGCATTCACAAACCCGGTGTTCGGGAATTACCCCGCCAATCATAATCAGCGGGATATTATAGGAAGATGGTTCAATAATATTGCTTGGTCCGGGCTGGAGCGAGGTGTGGTCGGACGTGATAATTACCAGCGTATTTTCCCAGTAATCAGTTTGTTTAAGCGAGTCGATAAAATTGCCCAAACAACTGTCGGCGTATGCGGCCACGTTTAAATATTTTTGCTCCACGCTGTTTCCGTTAAATTTTTTGTACCCTTCAATATCGAATGGCTCGTGGCTGCTGATTGTGTAAACCATGTTAAAAAAGGGCTGCGGCTCATTTTTCAAATCATTAAACAAACGGGCATACAAATATTCGTCGGGGACACCCCAGTTTTGCTTTCGCCCAAGTTTGAGCGGGAAGTTTTCTTTCGACACAATTTTTTTTATTCCGGATTCAATCATCACAGCACGGGTGTTGTAAAAGTTCACATCGCCGCCGTAGTAAAACGACATGTTGTACCCCATATTAGCAAAATAGCGGGGCAGGTAATCGAGTTGCGACAACCTGTCAGGAAACGCAAGTGCTGTGGTGCGGCGCATGTCTGACGGGAATCCGCCGATAAGGGCCGACATTCCTCTATCGGATCGGTTTCCGGTTGAATAAAAGTTTGGAAATGCAAGTCCCTCTTCACAAAATTCATTCAGCCGGTTGGTAACTCCCGGTAATCCCCCGAACGGTTCAATAATTTTGTTTGAAAAACTTTCGAGCAAAACCAGAATGATATTAGTTGGTTTTCCATCTTTCGGAAGAATAAGCCGCGGGGCAGTTAAAGCAGGCTTGTCATGGGCGCGAACCACGGTTTCCGCTTCGGTATCGTCCATGTAGTGCACTGTCATTTTCGATTTATTGTTCTGAAAAGTGCTGTGCATGAGGTTCCAAAAATAGTTGTAGGCACTTTGGTTGGCTTCTAAATATTCACTGAAATAAACACTGCTGTGGTTCATTGGCGAGCTGTCTAAACTTCCGCGAATGGGAAGGATAAGTGCCGTGGTAAGCAGCAAAACTACCGGAATCCCATGCCATTTCATGTGCGTGGTTTTCAGCTTATCCAGCTGCAACATGCGGTTAAACAACCACATACTTCCCCAGGCTATTCCGGTTAAAAGTATTGGAATCAGAATTAGTTGCCACCAGGAGAGCGAAGCAATAATACCACCAGGAGTTTTCAGGTATTCAAAAAGTTGTGCATTCAGCCGGCTTCCCCAGGGCTGGTATAATCCGCTGTCGGAAATGCCAAGAACTGTCATTAATATTACTGTCAACAGGGTGTAATATTTCAGCAGACTGGTGCTGAAACGGGCAGTTGACAGGTAGCCAAGTCCGAAAATTACACCCGGCAAAAGGCTTAAATAACCAGCTACCGACAAATCCATAACAATGCCATGGCGAAAAATTCCCCAAATTTCGGAAGTGGGCAGATTACTTAGGACTGAAAAATTGTACAGTACAAAAAACACCTTAAAAAAGGTGAAGTAAACCACCCAAAACAGGTAGTATTTAATAAATGCAGTAATGATGCGTTTCATTCAGAATATGCTCAAAAAATTCCAGCCTGCTAAAGTATAAAAAATTGCCTTGCTTTTTTCTATGTTACTGTCATTGTTTTATTGAACCTGTACCACGAACTATGGATGCGAAGACCATTGAACCCTGAACATTTAATATTATATTTGCACCTCAAATTTTTTACGTAGAATTCTGAATCAGAAAAACATGGAAATTCCGAGCAAATACAACCCGGCCAACGTTGAGCAAAAGTGGTATAAATACTGGACTGAACAGAACTTTTTTCATTCGGAGCCCGATGAGCGGGAACCTTACACAATTGTTATTCCGCCACCCAACGTAACCGGCGTGTTGCACATGGGGCACATGCTGAACAATACCATCCAGGATATTCTGGTGCGCCGTGCACGAATGACCGGCAAAAATGCCTGCTGGGTGCCGGGAACCGACCACGCTTCGATTGCTACGGAAGCGAAAGTGGTGAACAAGCTGAAAACCGAAGGAATTGACAAGTACGATCTTTCGCGTGAGGAGTTTCTGAAACATGCCTGGGACTGGACCCACAAACACGGTGGAATCATCCTGGATCAATTGAAAAAACTGGGAGCTTCTTGCGACTGGGAACGCACGGCTTTCACTATGGACGAAGCCCGCAGCGAATCGGTGATTAAAATTTTTGTTGACCTGTTTAACAAAGGACTCATTTACCGAGGTGTGCGCATGGTAAACTGGGATCCTGCCGCTAAAACTGCACTTTCTGACGAAGAAGTGGTTTACAAAGAAGTGCAGAGCAAACTGTATTATTTAAAATACAAGATAGAAGAAGCGGCCCCCTCCAACTCCCCCGAAGGGGGAGAGAACTCCTTCCCCTTTGGGGAAGGTCGGGATGGGGCCCGTTTCATTACCATCGCCACCACTCGGCCTGAAACCATTTTGGGAGATACCGCTGTTTGCGTAAACCCTGTAGATGAACGTTTTAAACACCTGATAGGTAAACGTGTTTTAGTTCCGCTTATCAACCGTTCCATCCCGGTTATCGCCGATGAATACGTGGATATGGAATTTGGAACCGGATGCCTGAAAATTACACCTGCACACGACATCAACGACTATGAAATCGGGCTGCGGCATAACCTCCCCACCATTGATATTTTTAACGACAACGGCACTTTGAGCGAAGCTGCCGAGATTTTTGTGGGGGAAGACCGGTTCGATGTGCGCGAAAAAATAGTTCCCGAACTCGAAAAGGCCGGAAACCTCGCCAAAGTTGAAGACTACACCAACAAGGTGGGTTATTCGGAACGCACCGACGTAGCCATCGAACCCAAACTTTCGGTACAATGGTTCCTGAAAATGGAAGAACTGGTAAAACCCGCACTGGAAAACGTGATGAACGACACCATCCGTTTTTATCCGGCAAAATTCAAAAATATTTACCGCCACTGGATGGGCAATATCAAGGACTGGTGCATCAGTCGCCAGCTGTGGTGGGGCCACCAGATTCCGGTGTATTATTTCTCTGACGGCAATTATTTCTGCGCCGAATCGGCAGAGGAAGCACTCGGGCAGGCCAAAGAAAAAACGGGCGATTCAAAACTGACCATCGAAGATCTCCGGCAGGATGAAGACGTGCTCGACACCTGGTTTTCGAGTTGGTTGTGGCCTATTTCGGTATTCGACGGAATTCGCGAACCGAATAATAAAGACATCAACTATTATTACCCGTCGTCTGATCTGGTTACTGCACCCGATATCATCTTCTTTTGGGTGGCACGTATGATTATTGCCGGCTACGAATACAAAGATTTATACCCGTTCAAGAATGTTTATTTCACGGGAATGGTGCGCGATGCACAGCGCCGGAAAATGTCGAAATCATTGGGCAACTCACCCGATCCGCTGGGATTGATTGACAAATACGGTGCCGACGGTGTGCGTGTGGGCATGTTGCTTTGCTCGCCAGCAGGTGGCGATTTGCTATTCGATGAAAGTCTGCCGCAACAAGGATCCGGGTTTGCTACCAAAATCTGGAATGCATTCCGCCTGGTGAAAAATTGGGAAGTTTCTTCAGAAATCGACCAGCCCGAACATTCAAAACTGGCCATTGAATGGTTCCGGGATAAAATGAGCGAAGTAGTTGAAATGCTGAACGGTCAGTTTGATCAGTTTCGGATTTCGGAAGCGCTGATGACTATTTACACCACAGTCCGCGATGAATTCTCAGGGTGGCTGCTCGAGATTGTGAAGCCGGCTTACCAGCAACCCATCGATGCCAAAACGCATGCTGAAGTTGTTGAGTTGTTCGACCAGTTGCTGCGGTTGATGCATCCGTTTATGCCGTTTATTACTGAAGAAATCTGGCAACTGCTTTCTGAACGGAAAGAAGGAGAAAGCATCATGGTGAGCCAAATGCCGGAAGCCAAAAAATATGACACCGGAATGTTAGTTGCTTTTGAAAATGTGAAAGAAGCCATTTCGGGAATCCGCAATATCCGCAAAGAGAAAAACATTCCTAACAAAGATGCGCTGGAGCTCAAAGTTCAGAAAGGCGATAAAGGCTACGAAGCAGGTTTCGATCCGGTTTTGAGAAAGCTGGCTAATCTTTCGACCTTCGATGCAGTTGAAGAAGAAGTGAAAGGCGCTGCTTCATTCCGGGTAAAATCCACCAGTTTTTATGTGCCGCTGGAAGGCTTGATTGATACCGAAGAAGAACTTAAAAAGTTAGAAGAGGAATTGAAATACGCCAAAGGTTTTCTTAATTCAGTAATGAAAAAACTGAGTAACGAGCGGTTTGTAAACAATGCGCCGGAAGCAGTGGTAGCCAAAGAAAAAGCCAAACAGGCCGATGCCGAAGCCAATATAAAAATGCTGGAAGAACGGATTGCGGGGTTGAAATAGAGGCCCCTCCTAACCTCCCTAGGGGGAGGAAACAGAAAACATTCCGGATGACTCGAAGTCATCCGATGAATGTTAAAAAAAAAGGAGCTACCTAAGCTCCTTTTCAATTTCATGAATATTTTGATTTTTTAAACCAGTTTGGCATCGAGTTCAATGGACGCTGTGCCACCGGCATAAAGTCTTGAAATTGGGCATTTCTCTTTGGCAGTTTGCGAAAGCTCGTCAAATTTTTCCTGCGATAATCCCTCGCATTTTACGGTCGAATCCAGCTTGATATTGGTAATTGCCGGTCCGCCACCAACTTCTCCCAAAGTAACTGAGGCTTCGGTTTCAATACTTTCCGGCTCCAGTCCTTCTTCGCTGAGAAGCGCGGCAAGAAACATTGAGAAACAGCCCGATTGAGCTGCCCCCACCAGTTCTTCGGGATTGGTTCCTTTGCCTTCCTCAAAACGCGAGGCAAACGTAAAAGGCCCGCTGTAACCCGTGATATTCATTTTTCCATTGCCCCCTTTGAGGGTGCCGTTCCATAGCGACTTAACTTTTCTGATTTTCATAATTTGAACTTTTTTATTTTGTATTAACAACACTTTATTTCATAGTTGGTTTAAAAATGCCCATTCTCAACCGGTTTTCTCGGCTTCCCTGGTTTTTCAGGTTGCCCCAGCAATAAGACAAAAGCTGTTTGGATAAAGCCATTGCCGGAAAATCCGGCTTTGCGTGTTTTCAATCCGGGGGATTTTGACCTTGTTCGGGAAAAAACTAATCTTTTAAATCTTGTTAAAACTTCCGTTAAAAACTGTTATCCCAAAAATAGGAAGAAACTTTTCCATATTTTTGGAACCAATTATTATAACGCATGAGAAATGGAATTTTAATCGGACTGATTTTGCTTGTGGCTACTGCTTTCAGTGGCCAGGCACAAAGCGATGATTTGTTGGTTGATCCCATTCTTATCCGTTTAAAGGGGAGGCTGGTCAGTTCAGCCGACAGTTCTGCTGTTCCGTATGCCAATATTATCAACAACCGGACACACAGCGGTACCACTACCAATTCCGACGGGTATTTCTCACTCGAGATGCTCAATATCGACAGCCTGGTGGTTTCCTCGGTGGGTTATCAGAAAAAAGTGTTGCGGGTGCCTCACAACTACAACGGGCAGGAGGTGATTACTTTTACCATCGATCCCGTGAATTATGCTGTGGGCGAGGTGGAAGTGAAAGGTGAAAAACCAGGCATGGACATGGGGCTTGGAACCGGAAAGCCAGTGGACATCGCCCCTGAACTGCGTGGGGATGCATTTAACGAAAAACCTCCAATTTTGGCTGCATTGTTCAATCCTGTTTCATTTTTGCAGTATTATGTTAGCGGCAGGGAGCGCCGCAAGCGCAATGTGCGCGAAGCGATGGCAATGGAACGCAATTGGGAGATGCACTCGAAAAATTACAACAAAGAGGTGGTGATGAAACTCACCGGATTGAACGAGGCCGAAGCTGATTCGTTTATGATTTGGTTCAATGCCCAAAACGTGTTGCCCTATACCGCAACCGAATACGAAGTGCGGGCTTCCATTAACTATTACTTCGAAATTTACAAGCAGGAGAAAATACAGGATGACAAATAAAAACTCCAATGCCATTCATGAAAACAGCCACGAATAACACCAATTCACACTAATTTTTCGTGCTCATCCGTGCCATTCGTGGCTGCCCTTCACAAAATTATTCTGCTGAGTTTAGTTCACATTCAAATCATACGGCAGGCGGGCATATATTCCGTTCATTTGCGATGCTTTTTCCAGGAATTCAAGATACCGGTATTTTTCACCCAGTTTGTTTTTCATGTACCTGGTTCTGATATTGTCCGAGCCTGCTTTAAGCATTTGCTGGAAAGGATCGAGCTGTTCCGGAAGTGCCACTGTGCGGTAATTATCCAGGCCGGCAATTTCTGCAGCTATTTCAATGGCATCCTGCAATCCGCCAAACTCGTCAATCAATCCGATTTCTTTGGCATTTTGGCCACTCCACACACGGCCCTGCCCAATTTCATCAACTTGTTCTTTTGTCATTCCGCGACCTTCGGCAACATGCGAAATAAAAATGTCGTATCCATCTTCAATGTTCTGCTGCATCATTTGTCGCTCATATTCTGTCATGGGACGGGTCAGCGAAAGGAAGTTGGAGTTCTCATTTGTCTCAACCACATCGGTAGAAATGCCGATTTTTTCGTTCAGTAGTTCACTGAATTCAGGAATCATTCCGAAAATGCCGATAGAACCGGTTATTGTGTTCGGATGAGCCACAATCTGGTCGGCAGGGCAGGAAATATAGTATCCTCCCGATGCAGCCACATCGCCAAACGATACCACCATTGCTTTTTCTTCGGCGGCCAGTTTTACTTCGCGCCAAATCACTTCCGAATCAAAAACACTGCCACCGGGTGAGTTAACTCTTAACACAATTGCTTTGTAACTACTGTCCTGTCGGGCCTTGCGAATTTCGCGGCCAATTTTCTCGCCAATTATTACTTCGCCGCCCATCGAGGTCCCAATATCGCCGCTGGCATAAATCACAGCCATTTTGTTACGGCTGAATGGTTTGCTTTTCCCAGAAACCTCGACACTGGCATATTTCCCGGCTTCAACAACTGGAACACCCTTGCCGGCTTTAATCCCGGTTATTTCCCGGAGGTCGTCGAGTACTTCATCTTTGTATTTGGCAGCATCCACCAACCCGGTTTCAACAATGTCATCTCCCTTTTTCAGGGTTTGAACTTCGTCGGCCAATGCATTTAGTTCTTCAACCGAAATATTTCTTTTTTCCGAAATTCCCTTCAGCATGTGATTCCACAAGCTGCCCATGTAGGTGAGTTGCTGTTCGCGGTTTTCTTCGCTCATTTTTTCGAGCATGAACGGTTCAACAGCTGCTTTAAATTTACCATGACGAATGATTTGCATGTCAACGCCTACTTTTTCGAGCATGTTGGTGAAAAACATCATCTCTCCGCCGAGCCCCCTGAAATCAAGAGTTCCCATTGGATGGACAACAATATTGTCGGCAACGGTCGATAAATAGTAAGCTTTTTGATCGTACGTATTTCCATAGGCATAAACCGGCTTGTCGCAACTGTCTTTAAAAGCAACCAGCATGTTTCTGATTTCTTCAACCGAGCCCATGCCGCCGTTAGTCATCGATAATTTCAGGTAAACCCCTTTTATCCGGTCATCATAAACAGCTTTTTCAAGCGATTGCTGAATTTGGTCCAGCCCAATTCTTTTAATTTGGGTGAACCCCGGAATTTCCAGATCCTCAAACGGGTCATTGGGTGCCCTGTCCACAATTTGGCGTTCTAAATTAATAACGAGCATGGAGTTATCTTGAACCGAAACCTGTTTTTCAGTCGATGAAACTAATATGCCAATGGCCATAAAAAACAGAAAAAAGCCAATGGCAGA